>DAOUID010000347.1:0-1766 GCA_034428315.1 Dehalococcoidia bacterium | reverse complement strand
CTCATGCAGGACGCTCTCATCGCGGCGGTTGCCAAGGTCCACAGGCTGACGGTCGCCACGCGGAACGTGCGTGACTTCCGACCGCTGGGCGTGAGCGTCATTGACCCCTTCGAGTTTGAGGAAGGAACCCCCTAGCTTCCGTACGGCCAGCATCACGTCGCCCCATGGCTCCCGCCCCAACCCCACCCGTTATCCTGACGCCGCCATGACCGCCGACACCTTCGATGCCGCCCTGCTCGAGGGCGAGGAGTTCCAGCTCAACCCCTACCCCGCGCTCAAGCGCCTGCGCGATGAGCATCCCGTCTGGCGCCACCCCACGCAGGGACTCTGGTTCGTCACCCGCTACGAGGATGTCGTGGCCGGCTTCCTCGACCACGACGCGCTCTCCAGCACCATCTTCGAATCCTCCCACAGCGCCGTCTTCGGGCCCTCCCTCACCGCCATGGACGGCGACGAGCACACCCAGAAGCGCGCCATCATCGCCCCCGAGTTCGTCGGCCGGAAGCTCGAGGCCTTCCTGCCCGTCATCGAGGACAACGTGCGCCGCCTCATCGTGGGGTTCACCGAGAGGGCCGCCCGCGAGCTTGTCGAGGGCTTCATCGACCGCCGCGAGACCGACCTCGTCGACACCTTCAGCACCCGGCTGCCCGTCAATGTCATCGTCGACATGCTCGCTCTGCCCCAGTCCGACCACGAGCGCTTCCACTACTGGTACCCCACCTTCCTCGCCGGCCTCTCCCCCGACCCCGTCCTCCGCAAGAAGGGCATCGAGGCCAACACCGAGTTCCACGACTACCTCGAACCGTTCGTCCAGGAACGCCTCCGCAACCCCGGCGAGGACCTCATCTCCAGGCTCTGCGAGGCCGAGGTCGACGGCGAGAAGCTCTCGGTGCACGACATCAAGTCGTTCGTCAGCCTGCTCCTGACCGCCGGCGGCGAGACGACGGACCGCGCCATCGCCAACCTCTGGTGGCTCCTCCTCAACCACCCCGAGCAGTTCGAGGCCGTCCGGCAGGACCACTCCCTCATCGACCAGGCCTTCACCGAGACGATGCGCTGCGAGGCCCCCGTCGGCGGCGAGGTGCGGCTCGTGACGCGCGACTGGGAGATGCGGGGCGTGACCGTCCCCGCCGGGAGCGTCGTCAACCTCTCCATCCACGGCGCCAACCACGACGAGCGCGTCTTCTCCGACCCCGCGACGTTCGACATCTTCCGCGACGACCTCTACATCGGCCGCGAGATGCGGGTCGGCTACCGCGAGGGGGGCAGGTCCAGCCACATCGGCTTCGGCCTCGGGAAGCACTTCTGCGTGGGCTACCAGCTCGCCCGCACCGAGGCGGTCGTCGGCACGCGCATGATCCTCGAGGCCATCTCCGACGTTCGCATCAAGCCCGGCCGCAACCCCGTGATGGGCGGGAACGCGGGCATGCGCTCCGTCACCTCGCTGGACATCGAGTTCGAACCCGCCTGAGCCGAGACCGAATCGAGCACGAGTGAAGAAGTACATTCTCTTTGACCACGATGGGGTCCTGGTCGAGACGGAGGAGTGGTACTACCAGGCAAACAGGCGAGCGCTGGCATCCCTCGGCATCGACCTCCCCCGGGACGCATACCTGGCGAACATGGCCAACGGCGTCTCCGCGTGGGAGAAGGCACGGGCTTCCGGAATCGCTGAGTCGGAAGTCAGGAGCGCCCGGGAACGAAGAAACGAGTACTACCAGGAGTACCTGGCGACCGAGGACATCGAGATCGAGGGCGTTCTGGAA
>DAOUID010000346.1:0-8109 GCA_034428315.1 Dehalococcoidia bacterium | reverse complement strand
TGCGGGCGGACGGGATCGTGAGCGCGCGGGCGAGCGGCGAGGGGAACGCGCTGCTGCTGGTGGGGGCGGACACGGGCCGGGACGGCATCCACGGGGCGAGCGGCTTGGCGAGCCGCACCGACCCGGAGGCGCGCTTCGAGGAGATGCGTCCGGCGGTGCAGGTGGGCAACCCGTTCCTGGAGAAGATGCTGATGGAAGCGTGCCACGAGCTCGCTTCGGAGCACCGCGACTGGATCGTGGGGCTGCAGGACCTGGGCGCGGCGGGGCTGACGAGCTCGGTGCTCGAGTGCTGCGCGCGGGGGGACGCGGGGGCGGTGCTGGACCTCGAGCGCGTGCCCCGACGCGAGGGGGGGATGACGCCGTACGAGGTGATGCTCTCGGAGAGCCAGGAGCGGATGCTCGTGATCGCGAAGCGGGAGCACGTGGGGGACGTGGAAGCGCTGTTCGAGCGGTGGGAGGTGGACTGCGTCGAAATCGGGCAGGTGACGGAGGGGGACGAGGTGGTGTTGCGGGAGGAGGGGGTGGAGGTGGGTCGCGTGCCGGTGGAGGTGGCCACGGAGGCCCCGGCGTACACGCGCGACGGCCAGCGCAGCCTGGAGGCACTGGCGCGCAGCCAGGCGAATCCGGGGGCGTTCCCGGACCTGCGGGCGGAGGCGGCGACGGAAGCGCTGACGGCGCTGATCGCGCGGCCGAACCTGGCGAGCAAGCGCGAGGTGTTCCGCCAATACGACCACCAGGTGCTGACGAACACGGTGGTCCCGCCCGGGGGCGACGCGGCCGTGCTGCGCGTGCCGGGCACGAGCCGGGGCATCGCCGTGGCGACAGACGGGAACGGCCGCTACTGCCAGCTCGACGCGCATAACGGGGGCGCGATCGCGGTGGCGGAGGCGGCGCGGAACGTGGTCTGCACGGGGGCGCGGCCGGTGGCGGTGACGGACTGCCTCAACTTCGGGGCGCCAGAGAACCTGGAGGTCTACGCGACGCTGGCAGGGGCGGTGGACGGCATTTCGGCGGCGTGCGAGGCGTTCGGGACGCCCGTCGTGAGCGGCAATGTGAGCCTCTACAACGAGAGCGGCGGGGCGCCGATCTGGCCAACGCCGGTGATCGGGATGCTGGGCGTGCTGGAGGACGTGCAGGCGCACCTGGGGGCCGCGTTCGAGCGGGCGGGGGCGGAGGTGTGGCTGCTCGGCGGAACGGTCGAGCAACCGGCGCGGACACTCGCGGGGAGCGAGTACCTGGAGGCGGTACACGGGGCGGTCATCGGGACGCCGACGGTCGACCTCGCAGCGGAGGCGAGGCTGCACGAACTCGTGCTCGGGGCCAACGAAGGGGGGCTGGTGCTGAGCGCCCACGACTGCAGCGACGGCGGTCTCGCGGTCGCGCTGGCGGAGTGCTGCCTGCTCGGCGGGTATGGGTTCGCGGGGGAGGTCGAGGTGGAGGGGCGGGTCGACGCGGCGTTGTTCGGGGAAGCGCAGGGGCGGATCGTCGTGAGCGCGCGTCCGGAGGCGGGGGAGCGGCTGGGGACGCTGGCGGAGGAGATCGGGGTGCCGATCACCCGGCTGGGGGTCACGACGGACGAGGGGGCGCTTCGCTTCGGACCGATCGACTCGGACCTCGACGACGTTCGCGAGGCGTGGGAGTCGGGGCTGGGGCTCTAGAGGGGAGCCTCAGGGAGCGGCGTCGCGGGAACGCCGGCGCCTGATCCAGCCCGGGGCGGCGAATGCGGCCACGAGGACGACCCCCAGGATGATGAGGAGCGACCAGCCGTTGTCGTTCAGGAACAGCCAGACGACGAGCCCGAGCAGCGCGACAAAGGCCATGGCGAGCAAGGTGTACACCTGACGCTGGATGCTCTTTCGCTGCACCCACCGCCCCCCGGAGAAGGCGAGGAACGCGCCAACCGGTCCCAGCATCATCATCGCGGCGATGGTGCCAGGCCCAACGCCCTGATCCTGCTCCGCGGGTCTGCGTTCGGGCGCGCCTGGCTCGGTCATGCAACCACCGTACCAGAGGGCGTCAGCCGCCGAGGGCGACCGCGATCTCGTCCTCGTCCAGGTCGGGGCCGACGGCGGCGCAGTGCATGAGGTCGCTCACGAAGATGTCGGTGGCGAGGGAACGGAGCTGGGCGGCATCGACGGCCTCGAGAGCGGCAACGAAGTCGTCGATGGTCTCGACCTCGCCCTTCGTGAGGATCTGCTCGCCGTGGCGCTGGCCGAGGGAGAAGGCGGTCTCGAGAGAGAGGCGGAAGCGGCCGATGGCGTGGTCCTTGGCGCGGCGCAGCTCGTCCTCGGGGACGGGCTCGTCGACGAGCCGCTGGAGCTCGTCCAGGCAGACGCCGATGGTCTCGGAGAGCTTCTCGCGGTCGACGCCGGCGGAGACGGTGAAGACGCCGGCATCGGCGAGGTAGCCGTAGCTGGAGTGGACCGAGTAGGCGAGGCCGCGGCGCTCGCGCACCTCGGTAAAGAGGCGCGAGGACATGCCCGAGCCGAGGACGTCGTTGAGGATGCGGATGGCGAAACGGCGGGGGTCGTCGCGGCCGAAGAGGGGCATGCCGAGCATGACGCTGCACTGGTCGATATCGCGGGAGTCGATGCTGATGCGGGCGCCGGTGGTGGCGGGGTCGTAGGGGGTGACGGCGGGGAGGTCGCCGGCGACGACCTCGCGGAAGCGGGGCTCGGCCAGCTCCAGCACCTGCTCGTGGGTGCAGTTGCCGGCGACGGAGAGGACCATGTTCGGGCCGAGGTACCAGCCATCCATGTGCTCGAGGAAGTCGGGGCGGTTCATGTCGCCGACGAGCTCGACGCTGCCGCCGACGTCCCAGCCGCAGGGCTGCTCGCCGTAGACGGAGACGCCGAGGAGGCGGCCGACCCAGCTGCCGGGGTTGTCGTGGTTCCGCTTGAGCTCCTGCTGGACGACGGTGCGCTCGCGGTCGATCTCCTCCTGGGCGAGGGTGGAATGGAGGAGCATGTCCGCGGTTATGTCGATTGAGGTTTCCAGGCGGTCGTAGGGGACGACGTTCCAGTAACAGGTGTACTCCTTGTTCGTGTAGGCGTTGAGGGTGCCACCGGCGCCCTCGATCTCCTCGGCGATCATGTTGGCGCGCGGGCGGCGCTCGGTTCCCTTGAAGATCATGTGCTCGAGGAAGTGGGTGATGCCGTTCAGGCGCTGGGGCTCGGAACGGGAGCCGACGCCGACGAAGAGGCTGACGGTTGCAGCCTGGGTAGTGGGAACGGGGGTGGTAACGACGCGCAGGCCGTGGGGGAGCGTGGTCGTCTGCCAGGTAACGGCCATGAGCAAGCCTCTCGGTTGGCGGGTTGGGGGTATTCTACGGTCGCCCGCAGGACGGGCCGCGACTGGCGGGGATTGATCCGTGGGCGAACTCACACTGCAACCGAACTGGACGACCGCCGCGGGCGCGCTCGAGGGCGTGCTGGCGGCGGAGGGGCTGGAGCTGCCCCGCCACGCGGTGATGGGATTGACGGGGCACGCCTGGCACCTGTGCGTGGCCTCCCAGGGCGGCGTCACGGCGCTGCCCAGCGGTCCCCACGACCTCGACTGGGGGGCGATGGTGGAGCGGTACGCACGCACGGGGCTGGCCTGGGAGCGGTTCGCGCGTCGCGCGCAGGGGCCTCAGCTCGAGCTGGCGAAGGATGCCGCGATCGCGTGGGCGCGGGAGCGGCTGGATGCAGGGGTGCCGCTCATCGGGTTCGACCTGCAGGTTCACGAGTTCGCCATCGTGACGGGCTACGACGGGGAGCGGGAAGGGTTCCTGGTGGAGTCGGCGGTCTCGGAGGAGCTGGGCGGGTTCGCCCCGTGGAGCGACTGGCCCTCACTGGGGATCATCGAGCTGTTCGCGCCGCTCGGGCCGAGCGACCCGGACCCGGAGGAGGCGGTGGTGGGGGCGCTGCAGACCGCACTGGAGCTCTGGTCGGGGGGCGGAGGGGGAAGCGATCAGCCCCGGGGGACGGCGGCGCTGGAGGCGTGGGCGGACACGCTCGACGGGACGGGGGAGGTCGACCGCGCGGGGAACGCCTACACGCTGGCGGTGTTGCAGGCGGCGCGGATGGACGGAGCGGCCTTCCTGGGGAACCTGAGCGAGGCGATCCCCGGGCTCGCCATCCCACTGATCGAGGCGCAGCGGGCGGTGCTTGACCTGACGCAGGCGCTCTCGCCGCTGCTGACCCTGTTCCCGTTCCCGGCGGGCGGGCACGGGAACGTCTCGAACCCGGGGCTGCGGGAAGCGGCCGCCAACGCGCTGCGCCGGGCGGCGGGGCACGAGCGGCGGGCGGCGGCATCGATCGCCGAGGCGCTCGACTCGCTGGGGGCGGGGTAGGGGCGGTGGTCAGCTGGATCATCGAGGGGGAGCTGGCGGTGAGCGCTCGTCCCGGCTACCTGCCCGGCGAGGAGCAGGCTGTGCAGGCGGCGGCGGTAGATGCGTGGATCGGGAGGGTGCGGGGGGCAGGCGTGCGCTCCGTCATCTGCCTGCTGGGGGACGACCAGCTTCCGCTGTACGAGGGGGCGCTCCCGGAGGGGCTGATCGCGCGCTACCGGGCGGCGGGACTGGCGGTGGCGCACCACGGCGTGCGGGACGGCCTGACGGAGCCGTTCACGCCGGCGCAACTGGAGGAGGCGTGGGCGTCGTTCCGGGCGCTGCCGAAGCCGGTGCTGGTGCACTGCAGCGCCGGGCATGACCGCACGGGGCGAGTGGTGCGGCACATCCTGAAACGGCTGGAAGGGTCGGGGGTCGGCTAGGCGCCGCGGGCGCGGAGGACGGCCAGGGTCAGCTCCTCGACGGTGGCGATGTCGGGGTCGGCGGCGAGCTCGTCGTCGACCCAGCGCCGGGCCTCGGAGCGGCCGTAGCCGAGGGCGGCAATGGCCTCGACGGCGTCCAGGGCGACACGGTCGCGCCTGAGGCTGTCGAGGTCGACGGGGCGGTCGAGGGCGCCGTCCTGGAGGGCGGCCTCGGCGACGACCTTGCCGCGAAGGGTGGCGATCACCTTGGCGGCCACGCGCGCGCCGATGCCGGGCAGCCGCGTAAGGGCGGGCTGGTCCTCCTGCTCGATGGCGCGGGCGATGGTGCTGACGGAGACGGTCATGGCCTTCGCGGCCTTCGTCGGGCCCAGGCCCTCGACGGTGGTGAACTTGCGGAAGAAGTCGCGTTCGGGGCGGCGGAGGAAGCCGACGAGGAGGGGCACGGGGGTGTTGGCGGTGGCGTGGTAGAGCACGTGGAGGCCGATCTCGGGGTCGGGGCCGTCTTCCCCGGCGGCGTCGACCTTCTCCCGGATCTCGGGCCAGAGAAAGGCCGGCACGAGCACCTCGTAGCGGACGCCGGAGACGTCGATCTCGACGGTCAATTCGCCGACGTCGGTGTGGGTGAGGCGTCCGGCGAGGTGGGTGATCACGCGGTGATCTTACGCCGCCGCGACTCGGAGCCGGGGCGGGGGTAGGCTGGGGCGCGTGCCGGAACTCCCGGAAGTCGAGACGATCAGGCGCGACCTCGAGCCGCTGGTGCTGGGGCGGACGGTGGCGGGGGTGGAGGTCGACCCGGGCACGATCGACCTGCTGACAGACCTGCCCATCGATGGGCTGCGGGCTGGGCTGGTGGGGCGGCGCTTCGCCTCGCTGGGGCGCCGGGGCAAGTACCTGCTGTTCGGGATGGACGACGGACGCACCTTCGTGACGCACCTGCGCATGACGGGGCGGCTGGTGTGGCGGGAGACGGGGGACCCGGCGATCGACTACGAGCGGGGGCGGATCGTGCTGGACGATGGTCACGAGCTTCGCTGGAGCGACCTGCGGAAGTTCGGCACGTGGGACATCGTCGAGGACACGGCGGAGGTGGTGGGGAAGCTGGGGCCGGAGCCGCTGGACGAGGAGTTCACGGCGGCGTTCCTGCGGAAGCTGCTGGCGGGGCGGACGGCGCCGGTGAAGGCGGTGCTGCTCGACCAGCGGCGCATCGCGGGACTGGGGAACATCTACGTGGACGAAGCCCTCTTCCAGGCGCGGATCCGGCCGGACACGGCGGCGGGGGAGGTGTCGCGGGGGGCGGCGGCGCGGCTCCATGTGGCCTGCCGCGAGGTACTCGAGCGGGGCATCGAGAACCGGGGGGCGAGCTTCAGCGATTACGTGGACGCGCGGGGCGAGGAGGGGCGGCAGCACATGTACGTGCAGGTGTTCCGGCGGGACGGGAAGCCGTGCTACACATGCGGGGCAGAGATCGCGCGGTCGGTGGTGGGGGGGCGGGGGACGCATTTCTGCCCGCGCTGCCAGCGGCGGCCGCGCAGGCGGCGTTCCGCCAAGAGCTAGAATGCCGGCATGGCGGAAGAGTCGTACGTCGCGGGGCTGACCGAGATCAGGTTCCTCGAGGAGTACGAGCGCACAGTCCTGAGCAGGCCACAGATGGTGGCCGACGCCGCCCTGAAGGCGCTGGCGTTCGCGCCCCCGTACGAGCGTCCGGCGCTGGTGGGGATGCTCGCCGAACAGCTCGTGGAGGCGGCGCTGCGGCTGACGGCCGTGTTCGAAGCGCTCGACGACCGGAGGTTCCCTATCGCCCAGCAGCTGCGGGGACCGCTGCCCGGGACGGCGGCGTGGGTGGCGCTGGCGCAGCTCTCAGGCACGGCGGAACCGGAGGGCGTCGTGCGTCGGCTGGCGCTGGACGAGGGCGCGGTGGAGAACGCGGCGCAGCTTCGGGGACTGCCGGTGCCGGAGTGGCTCCCCGCCCTGATCGAGGCGACGACGGCGGCGGACTCGCTGGCGATGCCGGCGCCGATCGACCAGCTCGCGATCGCGGGAACGAACGCGGAGGGGGAGCGGCTGGAGGTGCGGCTGGCGGCCGGCGAGAACGACACGGTCGCGATGGCCGACCTCGTGGCCGACCTCTGCTCGGTGGCGCGGGGATTCCTGGGGGCGTACCTGCGGGCGCGCCGCTCGATGGGGCAGCGGGTGTGAGCGAGGGCGAGCCGCTCGCGCCCGGCAGGCGCGACGCCATCACGGACGTGCGGGGGGTGCGCGTGGGGCACTGGACCTCGCGGCGGCGGGCGACGGGCTGCACGGTGATCCTGTGCGAGGACTGCACGGCGGCGGCGGTGGACGTGCGGGGCGGGGCGCCGGCGACGCACGAGACGGAAGCGCTGGCGGGCCAGAACGCGATCCGGCGGTGCCACGCGGTCGTGCTCACGGGCGGCTCGGCGTTCGGGCTGGCGAGCACGGCTGGGGTGGCTCGGTGGCTGGCGGGGCGAGGCGTGGGGGTGGAAACGACGGGGGGGCCGGTTCCAATCGTGGTGGGGGCCGGGATCTACGACCTGCACACGGGTCCGAACTCGCCTCCGGGGGCGGAGGAGGGGGAGCGGGCGGCGGCGCGGGCGACGGGCGGCGCGGTCGCGCAGGGGAGCGTGGGGGCGGGGACGGGCGCGACTGTCGCGAAGCTGCTCGGCGTGGAGCAGGGGCTCAAGGGCGGGGTCGGGACGGCGAGCCTGGTGGGGCCGCGGGGGCTGGTGGTGGGGGCGCTGGCCATCACGAATGCGGTGGGGGCGATCGTGGAGCCGGCGACGGGGGAGCTGGTGGCGGGGCCGCGGGGGGAGGAGCCGGGGGAGATGCGCACGCCGGAGCAGGCAGTGGTCGAGCGGAAGGCGGAGGAGTCGCCGCGGGAGAACACGACGCTCGTCTGCATCGCCACGAACGCCGACATCGAGCACATCGGCGTCCAGCGGCTCGCAGTCCACGGACACGACGGGCTGGCACGCTCGATCGTTCCGGCGCACACGCTCGGGGACGGCGACACGGTCTTCGCGCTGACGACGGGGGAGGTCGCGACGGAACCGCACGACCTCACGACGCTGGGGCTGATGGCGATGCTGACGGTCGAGCGGGCAGTCGTGCGGAGCGTGGAGCGGGCGGAGGGGCTGGCGGGGGTGCCGTCGGCGGGGGAGTGGCTGGGAGGTTCGGGCAAAAGGGGTTGACAAGCGTTTCCGGGGTAGCGACGATCCCGCATGCCGTCGATCCGTTCGCGGACGGCGAGCCTGGAAAGACGAGACCACGCACGCTCTAGTCCGCCTGGACCCGCAGGGCCGGTACGGATGGCGAGCCGCGGCCAGCAAGCAGTACCTGGCT
>DAOUID010000345.1:0-13568 GCA_034428315.1 Dehalococcoidia bacterium | reverse complement strand
TCCAGGTGGCGTTGTGGCTGCCGCTGGCGAAGGAGCCCTGATAGTTGAGGCGCCAGCCATCGCCGTCGCGGCGGGCCTTGCGGCCGGGGTTGGGGCCGTTGGGGGGACCGAGTCCGGAGCAGACGAGGACGTACCAGTCGTCGCACATCTCGTGGGCGAAGGCGGGCTCCATGCGGCGGATGACGAGGGCGTTGATCTCGGAGTTGATGTGGACGCACCAGCCGACGGAGCCGTCGATGGCGGAGGCGGCCTCGACGTTCTCGATCTGGGCGCGGGCGTTGACCTCCTCGCCGCCGAGCTCCTCGGGGAGGACGAAGCGGTAGAGCCCCTGATCGGCCATCTCGTTCGAGGCCCAGGTGGGGAGGTGGCGCAGCTCCTGCGCCTCGTCGCCCGCCTGTTCGAGCATCTCCCGCATGGCGGCGATGCGTTCGAGCATGGGCGTCTGCCTGATGGCGTTCTGGCGCTCGAGAATCTCGGGACGGACCATGCCGGGCCTCCTAGGCGCGGGTGGGGGTGGCGTACTGGGGCGGGGGATCCTCGCCGAGGTAGGTGCGGCCCATGTTGCCGTAGTGACGCCAGCTGACGCCGCCGTGGGCCGCGGCCTGGTGGGCGTCGCGGAGCTTGCGCTCGAGCGGGTGGCTCATCCGGCTGGCGGTGGTGCCGGCGGTGTTGTGGATGACGTCGACGACGTGGCGGCAGGCCTGGGCGGCGTGGGTGGAGGCGAGGAGGCCGCGGCGGGCGAGGGGCCAGTCGGGATACTCCTTACCGCCGTCAAGGGGTCCGAGATCGGCCTCGATCTCGTCCTGCGTCTCCATGAGGAAGGCGCGGGCCGCGGCCCAGGTCGCCTCCATCTCGCCGAGGCGGACGGGAGCCTCGGGCAGGTCCTTGAGGAGGGAGCCTGAGCCCCACGGGGTCTTGGTGACAGCGAGGGTGGTGAACTCGTCGAGGGCGCCGCGGGCGATGCCGAGGGCGACGGCGCCCTTGTTGTAGGGCACCTGGATAGGGTTGCGGTAGGTCGGGTTCTCCCAGGTCTTCGTGGAGGCGAGGGCGGCCTGGGGGAGGGTGTGCTCGGGGGGCACGTAGCCGACGATGCGGACGTCGTGGCTGCCGGAGCCACGCAGTCCGGCCATGTCCCAGGTGTCGACGATCTCGAACTCGCCCTTCGGGACCATGAAAGCGGCGTCGACGGGCTTCTCGGTGGTGGGGTCGATGGTCTCGCCGGTGAGGATGAGGTTCCAGGTGGCGCTGTGGCAGCCGCTGGCGAACGCGCCCTGGTAGGTCACGCGCCAGCCGTCGCCGTCGCGCTGGGCCTCACGGCCGGGGAAGGGGCCGTTGGGGGTTCCGAGGCCGGAGCAGACGAGGTACTCCCAGTCGTCGCAGACCTCGTGGGCGAACTTCGGATCCATCTGGCGGAGGACGAGGGCGTTGATCTCGGAGTTGATCTGGACGCACCAGCCGACGGAGCCGTCGATGGCGGAGGCGGCTTCGATGACCTCGATCTGCTCGCGGGCGAGCAGATCTTCGCCGCCAAGCTCGGCGGGGACGACCATGCGGTAGATCCCGGCGTTGACCATCTCAGTGACGGCCCAGGCGGGCATGTGGCGGAGCTCCTGGGCCTCGTCGCCGGCCTGGACGAGCGCTTCGCGCATGTCGGCGATGCGGTCGAGGATGGGGGTGTCGTGCAGGGCTTCCTGGCGGTCGATGATCTCTTGTCGGACCACGGGCGGCCTCCGGTTCGAGGGAGTCGAGGCGGGATGATACCGGCTTTGGGGAGCGGCGGAGCACGGGGCCCGGCATGTGCGACACTGCGAGCGTGACGGAGCTTCAACCGCGCGAGATCGTCGCCGACTACGTGGAGCGGGTGTGGAACCTCGGCGACAGCTCGGCGGTGGTCGAGTATTGCGCCGACCCGTACGTGCGGCACGACGCGGGGCGTTCGCGTGTGATGAGCCACGCGGAGCAGCTCCATCGCGTCACGAGCGAGCGGGCGGCGGGGACGGCAAGGGATGGGCGCAGCCTGCGCTTCGAGACGCTGCTGCTGGCGGGTGACGGGCAGGACGTGACCTGGGTCTGGAACATGACGGGCCCCACGGGCACGGAGCTGGCGGCGTCTGGGGTAGCGGCGGAGGTGGTGGGGGAAGAACTGCGTATCTGTGGCATCGAGGTATTCCGGGTGGTGGAGGGGCGCATCATGGAGGTGTGGAACAGCCCGCCCATGGCGGGCCACTGGGGGTAGGAGCCCACGGCACGACTGGTTGGCGAACGCCGCGGGCGCGGTGAGAATGGCGCGCCATGGGCAGGGTGCTCGATGGGCTGAGCTGGCTTGTCACCGTCCGGCCGGTGGTGACGCTCGCGGTGGTCGTCGCGATCACGATCGCGCTGGGGGCGGGGATCCCCCAGCGGGCGCCGCAGGCAGACAACGAGATATTCCTCTCCGACGACAGCGACGTGGCGGTGGCGCTGGACAAGCTGGAGGAGCGGTTCGGGGAGTCGGCTGAGACGGTGTCGGTGACGCTCCTGTTCCGCGGGGACGCGCTCACTCCCGAGGGGCTGGCGCAGATGGAGCGCGTGCTTGCACGGATTACCTCGGATGCGCGAGTGGCGGACGTGCTGGCGGCAGGGGGAGCGGTGGTGGCGCCGACGCAGCCACTCGCAGAGGTGCTGGGGGTTGAGGGGTTCGCGGACACGACGCAGGGGGAGATCGACGCCGCCCTCGATCGAATCCAGCGGGAGGCGGCGCTGGCGGGGCCACGGGCAGCGCTCGACACCCTTACGGGTACCGACGTCGACGGCACGCCCATTGCGATCGCGACCGTCCGGCTGCGCGATCCGGGGGACATCGAGACGCTGGTGGAGGCAGAGCTGACCATCCACGAGCTGACCGAAGGGGTCGCAGGCCCGCTGGCGGCACGGAGCGTCTCGGAGGCGACGATCGACGAGGAGAGCGACGCGGCGACGGGCTCGACGATGCTGCGGCTCATGGGGGTCGCGCTACTGGTGATTGCGGCCCTGTCCTTCCTGTTCATGCGGTCGCCCTCGGACGTGCTGCTGACGCTGGCGGGACTGCTGGTCACCATCGTCTGGATCACGGGGGCCCAGGGGTGGCTGGGACCCAACGCCCTGGGGTGGATAGGCCCGCCGAACATCCTGACGACGATGGTGCCGATCATGTTGATCGGGCTCGCCGTGGACTATGCGATCCAGACCGTGGCGCTCTATCGGGAGCGGCGCGCCGCCGGAGAGAACGTGGGGCAGGCGGTGCGGCGGGGGCTGCGGACGGTCACGATCCCGCTGGCGCTGGCGGCGGGGACGACGGTCGTCAGCTTCCTGACCAACCTGGCCTCGCCCATTCCAGCGAACGGCGACTTCGGCATCACGGCGGGGCTGGGGGTCGCGTTCGGGTTGATCGTGATGTTGACGCTTGTCCCCGCGGGACGGGCGCTGATCGATCGGCGGCGGGAGGCGAAGGGATCGCTGCCCACCCCGCGGCCCATTTCGAATGCGCTACCGGCGGTAGGCGGGGCAGTTGAGGCGCTGGGGCGGGAGCTGGCGCGAAGGCCCGCTCCCTATCTGGCGGTGGTGGCCATCGTGACGGTGCTGCTGGGGATCGCGGCGACGCGCATCGACACCAGCTTCGACACACGCGACTTCCTGCCCTCCGGCGGGGATTCGACGGCGGACCTGGAAACGCTCGACGCGGCCTTCGGCGGTTCGACAGAGGCGGTGAACGTGCTCATCGAGGCGGAGGTGACGCACGCGAGGACCATCCTGAACCTGCTCGACTTCACGGACGCGTTCCAGGACGACCTGCGGCGGCCGGTGGGCGTCGAGGGCGGCATCGAGGTCTCGCTGGGCCTGCTTGTGCTGGACTGGATCACGGACAGCGGCATCCCGGGCGACAAGTACGACCCGGAACTGGAGACCCTGTTCGAGGAAGCCTCGGCGGGGGTGCGGGTGGACCCGGTGCTGGCGCAGGCTTTCCTCGACCGGCTGGCGGAGAACGACCCCGAGACGGTTCGACGGGTGCTGGTGGACAACCCGGAGGGAGCGGACTCGCTGTTGATCCAGTTCCGCGCACTGAGCGGCGATCAGCAGCGGACGGCGGCCATGCTGGAGGACATCAACGGGCTCTGGTTTGGCGCCGAGGACGAATTCACGGCGACCTCGGGCGCCACCATCAGCCTCGAAATCGTCGAGGTGATCACGGAGAGCCAGACGGAAGCGATCGTGACGACGATCGCGGCGGCGCTGGTCATCCTCACGATCTTCTTCTGGGTGACGCAGGGACAGCCGGCGCTGGGAGTTATCGCGGTGGGACCGATCGTGCTGGTGCTGGTGTGGGTGCTGGGAACGATGGCGCTGCTGGGCATCCCCTACAACGTGGTGACGGCCCTGATCACGGCGCTCTCCATCGGGATCGGGGTGGATTACACGATCCACGTGATTCACCGCTACAAGGAGGAGTTCGCCCACCTGCGCGATCCGGAGGCGGCGGCCAGCCGCACCCTCGCGACGACGGGCTCGGCGCTGATCGGGTCGGCGCTGACGACGGCGCTGGGGTTCGGCGTGCTCATCTTCTCGCCGCTGACGCCGTTCCAGCAGTTCGGAGTCGTCACGGCGCTGACGATCGCCTACGCGCTGATCGCGGCGGTGCTGGTGGTGCCGCCGGCGATGATCGTGTGGGGGGCGTACCAGAACCTGCGGTTGCGCCACGCGGTGGAACGAGCGCGGACCGAACTCGGGGAGGAACCGTAGGCAGCCTCACCCAACCGGTTGCCAGCCGCGGAGAGCGTGGCGAGAATGGCGCGCGATGGACAGGGTCTTCGACTGGATCAGCCGGGCGGTCACGGGCCGTCCATGGCTCACGCTCGGGGTGATCGGCATCATCACGCTGGTGCTGGTTGCGGGCATCGCGCAGCGGGCGGAGGTGGCGAGGAACGAGGCGTTCCTCCCGGACGACAGCGAAGTCGCCCACGCGATGGAGGAGATTGACGACCTCTTCGGGGACTCGGACGTGGCCGTGGTCACGCTCGTGTTCCGCGGGGAGGTGTTGACGCCAGCAGGGCTCGCCCAGATGGACGGTCTCCTGCGCCGCATCGCGACCGAGCCGGGCGTGGCGGAGCAGCTGGCGCCCGTCGATCCGATTATCTCGCCCACGTTCCTGATGGCCGCCCTGCTGCAGACGGACGATTTCGCCTCGGTGACGCAGGAGCAGATCGACGCCGTTCTGGCGTACGTCAGCACGGCCCCGGAGGCCGCGCTGGCGCGAGCCGGCCTCGCGGTGACCACGGGCGTCGACTCGGACGGCACGCCCATCGGAGCCGCCACCGTCCGGATGCGCGACACCGACGACGAGGCGCTCAACGATGCGGAGCTGCGGGTCAACGACCTCGCGACCGAGGACGAGGGGCCGCTGAGGGTGACGAGCGTGTCCGTCTCGCTGGTGGAGAAGGAGTACGCGGAGGCGACGGGACCCCGGATGTTCCCGCTGATCGGGATCGCGTTGCTGGTGATCGCGCTGCTGACGCTCCTGTTCATGCGCACGATCTCGGACACGCTGCTGACGATGGGGGGGCTGCTGCTCTCGATCCTCTGGATTACGGGGGCGGAGGCGTGGCTTGGGCCGAACGCGCTGGACGTGATCGGTCCGCCCAATGCGCTCACGTCCATCGTCCCGCTCATCTTGATCAGCCTGACGGTGGACTATTCGATCCAGGCGGTCTCGCACTACCGCGAGCAACGAATCGCGGGCGAGGGCGTGGCGGACGCGGTACGGATCGGCCTGCGACACGTCGTCGTCCCGCTGGCGCTGGCCGCCGTAACGACGGCCGTGAGCTTCCTGACGAACCTCACCTCGCCCATCTCGTCGATCGGGGACTTCGGCGTGGTCGCAGGGATCGGGGTGGGGCTGAGCCTGATCGCGATGCTGACGCTGGTTCCGGCCGTGCGCACGATCATCGACCGGCGGCACGAGGCGCGGGGCACGCTTCCCCCACCGCGGCCGATCTCGGGCGCCCTCCCCGGGATCGAGAAGGCAGCGGAGGCGCTGGGACACTCGATCGCGCGCAGGCCGACGCCGTACATCCTGGCGGTGATCGCGGTGACGGTCGGACTGGGGTTCTCTGCCACGCGGCTCACGACGGAATTCAGCGTCCGCGACATCATCCCGAGGGACGGAACGGTGCTGGCGGATCTCAAGACGCTCGACGCGGCCGTGGGAGGCTCAACGGAGGTCGCGAGCGTGCTGGTGCGGGGAGAGGTGACGGAGACGCGCACGCTCCAGAACCTGTTCGACATGACGGAAGCGTTCGCGGATCAGCACAGCCGGCCGGAGGGCGTGGAAGGCGTGATGGAGACGTCGCTCGCCCTGCTCGTGCTCGACTGGACCACGGAAGAAGACCGGCCCGGCGACCGCTACGACCCCGAGCTTGGGCGGTTGTTCGCCGAGGCGACTTCCGGCCTGGACGTCGATCCGGCATTGATCCAGGACTTCCTCGATGCCCTTGCGGCCCGGGATCCCGAGGGGATGAAGCACGTGCTGGTGAACAATCCCGAGGGGCCCGACACGATGCTGCTCCAGTTCCGCGCCTTTTCGGGCGACCGTGAACGCACAAGGGGGATGGTGGAGGACATCGACGGCCTCTGGTACGGGGACGACGACGCGATCACGACGACCTCGCAGGACATCATCACGCTGACGATCGCGCAGGAGGTCACCGAGGGCCAGACGCGGGCGATCGCGACGACGATCGCGGCCGCCCTGACCATCCTCACGATCTTCTTCTGGATCACCCTTCGGCAGCCGGCGCTGGGCTTCATCGCGGTGGGGCCGGTGGTGCTGGTCCTCATCTGGGTGCTGGGCACGATGGCCCTGCTCGGGATTCCCTACACGATCGTCACGTCGATCATCACGGCGCTCTCCATCGGCATCGGGGTGGACTACACGATCCACGTGATTCACCGCTACCGGGAGGAGTTCTCCAGGCTGCGCACGCCGGAGACGGTGGCGGTGCGGACGCTCGCCACCACCGGCTCGGCGCTGCTGGGATCGGCGCTGACGACGGCCCTGGGCTTCTCGGTGCTGACGTTCTCGCCGCTGCTGTCGTTCGAGCAGTTCGGAATCACGGCGGCGATCACGATCGTGTACTCGCTGATCGTCGCCATCCTGGTGGTGCCGCCGGCGATGACGGTCTGGGGCGCGTACCAGAACATGCGGCTTCGCTCGATGGTGGAACGGATGTGGGACGACCTGGACGTGGCCATCGAGGACACGCACCGGCGGCACGAGCAGGGCGAAGAGGCGCCGTAGGCGCTGGCTGTTGGCTGTTAGCTATTGGCTATTGGTAGGCGGGTGCGACCGCACAGCCGGCGCCTGAACCAGACGTAGGGTGACGGCGAGCGCTACAGGTCGGCGACGTTGATGGTGTGGCCGGCTTCGGCGGCGGCGTACACGCCGTGGACGGCTTCCATCGTGTTGAGGTTGTCGCGGCCGCTGCTGATGGGCTCCTTGCCCTCGCGGATGCAGCGTGCGAAGTGGACGATCTCGTTGGTGAAGGGATTGTCGCTGACGAGGCCTTCCATGTCGGGGCCGACCTCGGCGAAGGCGTGGATGCCGTTGTGGCCGGTCTGCGTCTCGCGCGCCTCGGAGGCGATGCGGGCGGGGGCGTGGTGCTGGTCGACCACGTTCCCGTCGAGGTCGGGGACGGTGTAGATGGTGCCCTTCGTGCCGATGATGAGGGACTGGTACATCCAGGGGGTGCGGGCGCTGTAGCTGGAGAGAAGCGTGCCCATGGCGCCGCTGTCGAACTCGAAGGTGGCGACGGCGCGGTCCTCGGCGCCGTTCCGCATGAGGGGGTGGTCACCCCAGGTCTTCGCCGTGATGCGGACGACGTTGCCGACGAAGTAGCGGAGCAGGTCGACCTGGTGGGTGCTGACCATCATCACGCTGCCGCCGCCATTCTTCTTGCCGTCGAAGCCCCACCAGTCGCCGCGGGTCTGGGTGGTCACGCTCCCGGCGAGAGCGGCGCCGAACCAGCTATCGGCGCGGCAGGCCCAGATGTCGCCGAGCTCGCCGGCCTTGATGATCTTCTTCACGTTCTGGTAGTGGGGGAGGTAGCGCAGCATCTGGGCGACCATGAAGGTGACGCCGGCGTCGTCGCAGGCGTTGACGATGTCGCGGGCTTCCTGGACGGAGCAGGCCATCGGCTTCTCGAGGAGGACGTGCTTGCCGGCCTTCGCGGCTTCGATGGCGTTGCCGGCGTGGGCCTCGTGGATGGTGGCGATATCGACGGCCTCGATGTCGTCGCGGGCGAGGAGGTCGGCCGTGTTGGTATAGACGGAGCCGGGGTCGACGCCTGCGTCGGCGGCGTAGGCCTGGGCGGCCTCCTCGCGAATGTCGCAGACGGCGACGAGCTCGACCTCGTCGCGGTGCTCGAGGAAGGCGGGCATGTGGGCGCGGGAGATACCGCCGCTGCCGATGAGGCCGATGCGCAGGGGGGGCATGGGGGCTCCTTGGTGGCTGGTGGGTAGTGACTAGTGGCTGGTGACTAGTGGTTGGTGACTATACGGGTGGCCGGTGGGGGTGGGGCTGTCGGCTCTTGGCTCTTGGGAAACGAGGGCGGCGGTATAGTGCGGGTTCATGCCGCTGGATGAACTATTGGACACTATCGAGACGCTGAAGAGGCAGATTGAGGCCCACGGGGCCACCCTCAGCGGAAATGAGTCGCAGACTCGGTATGCGCTGATTGACCCACTGTTGCGAGCGCTCGGATGGGACACGGGCGACCAAACCCAGGTGGTTCCGGAGTACTCAGCCTCGGGCGGGCGCGCCGACTACGCGCTTCTCAACAGTCACGGGAAGCCCGCCATCATGGTGGAAGCGAAGAGACTCAACCGTCCCCTGGAGGACGGGCTGTCCCAGAGCATCGCCTACTGCGTCGAGCAGGGCACACCCTACTTCTGCGTCACTGATGGGCAGCACTGGGCCCTGTACGAGACGTTTCGCCAAGTCGCAGTCAAGGACAAGCTGGTTACCGAGTTTGACCTCCTCGGCAACTCGGCTCCGGACGTGTGCCTAACGGCGCTAGCGCTGTGGCGCCCGAATGTGGCGCAGGGGCAGGTCAGGATCGGGCAGACTCCAGTGGTCGGCGCCAGGGGTACACCAGCTGCAGCGACAAGGGGCTCCGTGGTTGTCCCCACGGTGGGACAGCCCGCACCTGAGTGGCAGTGCCCCGATTGCGACGAGGCCCTTCCAACACAGGACTCACGCCGCATCGCCCGGCATAGGCAGGAGCACACACTCCGCCCGGAAGGAGAGTCACCTGCCACACGAAGGGTAGCGAACGAGGGTGAAGGCTGGGTGACCCTTACAGAGTTGCAGGCCAAGCCGTATGCGAAGCCTCGCGGGCTGCTGGTCCCCACTGGCGAACAAGTTTCCGCCACCAGTTGGACGGAGCTTGCGGTTCAACTAACGCAATGGCTCGTAGATCGCGGCCGACTGTCTAGCGACAGCGGCCCCATTAGGCATGGCAAGCGGTATCTGCTCGCAACGGAACCCATCCACCCAAACGGCAACGAGTTCATCAACCCGCGAAGGGTGGGCCCGCTGTGGCTCAATAGCAACTACAGCGCCGCCGACCACGTCAGAAATGCCAAGCGAATCGTTACACACGCGGGGCTGGACCCCGCCGAGTTCAAGGTCCGGCTGGCGGACTGACGCTCGCTAGCCACTAGTCACTAACCACCAGCAACTAGCCACTAGCCTTCGCCCATGGCCTCCATGGCCTGCGCCATTTCCTCGGGGGTGACTTCGGCGATGTGGGTGGCGATGGACCAGTGGTTGCCGGCGGTGTCGAGGACGCGGGCGATGCGGTCGCCGTAGAACTGGTCCTCGGGCTCGGCGACGGGGGTGCCGCCGGCGCTCACGGCCTGCGCGTAGACGGCGTCGACGTCTTCCACGTAGAGGTGGATCTGGGCGGCCAGGGGAGGGAAGTCGGGGGCGTTGGCGGAGCCGAGCATGACGGCGGCGCCACCGATCTCGACCTCGGCATGGGCGATGGAGCCGTCGGGCATGGGCATGCGCATGCGCTCGACGGCGCCGAAGGCGTTGGCGAGGAAGTCGAGGAGGCGGGGGGCGTCCTCGGCGACGAGGTAGGGGGTGATGGCGGTGTAGCCGTCGGGGACGGGCTTGACGTCGGACACTTTGGGGCTCCTTGTGGCAGTCGGCCCGCCGGCTTTTGGCGAACCAAGGGATTGCGGTCGGCAAGCATAAGGCTGGCGGGGCGCGGCGGGAACCGCTGGAACCCAAATCAGGCGCCGTCAGTCCCCTTCAGGCGACTCCTGACCTCTTCCTCGGTGATGTCCTCGACGGGGCTGGAGAGCGACCAGGTGTTGCCCGAAGGATCGGCGATGCACGCCCCACGGTCGCCGTAGATCTGGTCCGCGGGCTCCTGTACGGAGGTGGCGCCGGCGCCCATGGCCCTGGCGTAGGTGCTGTCGACGTCCTCGACGTAGAGGTTGATGTGGGCGTTGGTGAGCTTGAACTGGGGGGGCGTGACGGAGCAAAGCATGATCGCGTCGCCGCCAATTACGACCTCAGCGTGGCGAATGCCGCCATCGGGACCGGGGATGCGCATGCGCTCGACCGCGCCGAAGGAGCTTGCGAGGAAGTCGATGAGGGCGGCGGCGTCCTCAGCGACAAGGTAGGGGGTGACGGCCGTGTATCCGTCGGGGATGTACTCCGTGTCGGACATGGGACTCCTTGCGAGTGCGGACTTTCGGGATTCGGTAGTATCGCGTGCGCGAAACTCACGCGGGAGGCTGCAACGAATGGTACGGCAGGAAATTCTCGACAAGAGCACCGAGCTCCAGAAGACGCCGATGTCTGAGCGCATCGCGAACATCAAGGAGGAGCTCGCGGCGGGCGGAGATGAGGCGCAGCAGCTGCGCCGCCTGCCCGACTGGGTCTCCAAGCTGATGGCCGACACGGGCCTGTACCGCCACACGCTGCCGAAGGAGCTAGGCGGCGAGGACATGACGGCGCGAGGCCAGATCGAGGCGATTGAGGACAGCTGCGCGATCGATGGCTCGATCGGGTGGTGCGTGCAGATCAACTCGGAGATCAACGCGCTGGTGCTGAGGCAGATGGACCCGGACTTCGCGCACGAGATCTGCGACGACTGGTACTACCTGGTCTGCTCCGGCCTGGGGACGCCGAACGGCGAGTTCCCGGGGCGGACGGCGAAGCGCGAAGGCGAAGGCTGGCGCACGACCTACCAGGGCGCGTTCGCAAGCGGCTGCTTCAACGCCACCTGGAACCTCGTGCTCAACCCCGCTGCGGAGGTGGTGGACGAGGACACGGGCGAGATGGCCGACGCCTCGTTCATGGTGCCAAGGGGCGAGTTCGTGCCGGTCGACACGTGGAACATGGCCGGGCTTCGGGGCTCGGGCAGCCACGATGTGCGCATCGTCGATCAGTACGTGCCGCCGAAGCACATGCTGCCGCAGAACGCGCTCGACTCGACGGAGCACTGGGAGAACCCGACCTACCGCAACCCCTCGCAGGTTCCCTACAACAAGGCGGCGGTGGCGCTGGGCATCGCGCGGGGCGCGGTCGATACGTTCGTGGACCTGGCGATGGTGAAGACGCCGTGGATGTCGGGCTCGCAGCTGAAGGACCAGCCCGAGGCGTACATCCGGCTGGGCGAGATGGAGGCGACGCTTCGGGCCGCTCGGGCCTTCGTGATGGAGTCGCAGGAGGACATCGAGGCGAACCTGGGGCCGCTGAACGGCGGGCGCTCGGTGCCGGAATGGGACCTGCTGCGGCTGGGCCTGTTGGCCTCGACGCACGCGGCGCAGGCCTGCCGCCACGTGGTCGACGTGATTCACAACACGGCGGGGACGACGGCGAGCCGCATGGAGCATCCGCTGGAGCGGAAGCTGCGCGACGCCCACCAGGCGGCGGCGCACGGCGGCGTGAGCTGGCGCCACTACGGAGTCATGGGCAAGTCGTGGCTCGGCGAGGAGATCCCGGCGCAGTACGCCGAGGTGCGGCGCGGTTAGCGCGCCAGAGGCGCGCGGCTATTGGCTGTTGGCTGTTGGATCCCACCCCAGCCACCAGCCCCACAAGAGCGCTCCACCTTCGGGTGGGGCGCTTTCTGTAGTGGCTGGTGAACAGCTGCGATTGGCCAATCGGCCTATAACGCGCGGGCCTGTATGAAGGGTTCGTCAAGGAACACGCGGAGAGGGTTTACAGGCGAAATTCCGCGGAATACTCTCGTTTGCGTTGGAGGCGGGGTGAGCGGAGACCGGACGGAGCCCCTTCGGGGGGAGACGGACGGGAAGGCGGGCCGAGGGCAACCGAGGAACGCTGGCTCCGGGAAACTACCTCCGACGGAAAGCGCTCCACTCTCGGGTGGAGCGCTTTTTCGTGTGGTCGGTGATCGGTAGTTGGTGGTCGGTCCCCACACCCCCCGGGGTTAGCGCGGGATGACGGGGAGGGTGATGCAGGAGGGGCGGTTGGTGTCGTGGAAGACGGTTTGCTGGGCGGGGACGAGCTCCGTCTCGGTGTGGATGGCGCCGCCGGTGTTGGGGTTGCGATCGAAGTGGGGGAAGTTCGACGAGCTGATGTCGACGCGGATGCGGTGGCCGGGCTTGAAGACGTGGCTCGTGGCCCAGAGGTCGATGGTGAACTCGTAGGACTGCCCGGGCGTCATGAGCTCCTGCTCGAGCAGCGATTTGCGGTAGCGGGCGCGGATGATGCCGTCCTGGACGTTCTGGACGTAGCCATCGGGGCGCACGTCGCAGAGCTTGGCGGTGAAGTCGGTATCGATCGCGCTGCTCGTGGCCCAGAGGGTGACTGAGATGGGTCCGGTGACCTCGAGCTCCCCGGCGAGGGGCTCGCTGGTGTAGCAGAGGACGTCGCCGCGTTGCTCGGCGGGGGTCTGGTCGAACACGCCAGGGGGCGTGATGAGGTTGTTGCCGCCGAGGGTGGGGACGGGGTCGTCGGGGTCGTAGACGAAGCGGTCGGGACGCTCGTTGCCGGGCGGCTCCTCGCTGAGCACGCCGTCGCCGTCGAGGGTGTTGGCGCTGCCTTCGCTATGGAGGTACCAAGGGGTGTAGACGGTGCGGGCGAGAGGCCACTCGTTCTCCTCGCGCCAGACGTTATCGCCCATGACGTAGATGCGGACGGGCGGGTCGTCCATGATCCCGGTGTCCTCGCCCTTGAGCCAGTGGTCGAACCAGCGGAGCTGCTCTTCCTTGAGCTCGATGGCGGCGTTGGGGCCGAAGTCGAGGTCGCCGCAGCCGCCGGTCGTGGGCACGGTGTAGCCGATGTGGCCCCATGGCCCCATGAGCAGCTTCTGGTTGGGGCGGGCGTGCTCACCGCCGCGGGCGGTGATGCCGCTAAAGCCTTCGAGGGCGCCCTCCTCGAAGATGTCGTACCAGGAACCGACGTGGTAGATGGGCTGGTTGACCTCGTGGAAGCGACGCCGGAGGTTGATATTCCACCAGTGGGGGCCGTCGTCGGGGTTGGCGAGGTAGTCGGCGAAGTAGGGTGCGATCGTGGAGAG
>DAOUID010000344.1:0-5555 GCA_034428315.1 Dehalococcoidia bacterium | reverse complement strand
GCGGGCAAGAGCCTGCTCTGCACGCACCTCGCGGAGGCGCACGGCGCCGTGCACGTCGATGCCGACCGGGAGGTGCATCGCATGTACGCGCCGGACACGCCGGGGTTCGAGCGGGTGGTGGCGGAGTTCGGGGAGGAGATCGTGGGGGCGGACGGCGTCATCGACCGGCGCGTGCTCGGTGGCATGGTGTTCGGGAAGCCGGAGCGGATGGAGGCGCTGCGAACGGCGATCGGGGACATTCCCGCGTACTTCATGGCGCTGCTCGAACGCTGGCGGAGGGATCTCCCGGAGGACGGCCTCGGCGTACTGGAGGCGGTGAACCTGCTGGAGCGGGATTACATGACGAAGGCGGACGCAGCCTGGCTGGTGGTGACGGAGGACGAGACGGCGATCACGCGGCTGATGGAGACGCGCTCGCTCTCGCGGGAGGAGGCGGAGCAGCGGCTGGCCTCGGCGCGCGACTGGCGCGAGCGGGCGCCCGCGGCGGACCGCATCTTCCACAACGACGGCACGCAGGCGGCGTACCTCGCGGCCGTGGACGAGGCGATCGGGGAGACGGTCGCGGCCTACCGGGCCGGCACGCTGCCCCGCCCGCGCTGGTGCGACGCGCAGGAGGCGGAGGCGTAGGGCTCAGCCGAGCCGCTTGACCAGGGGCATGACCGCCTTGCCGCGGTGGCCGAGGCGCGCGCGGTCGGCGTCGTCGAGCTCGGCGAGGGTCTTGCCGTTCAGGATCTGGGTGACGGCGTCGAGGCCGTAGCCGCCTTCGCCACGCGGCTCCATGGGAATCTCGCACTCGATGATGGACATGGAGACGGCGACGTCGGGGTCGCCCGGGGTGGCGAGGGCGGCGGCGGCGCGCCCGACGGTGATGCGCTGACCGACGGGCGTCTGGGCAAGGCGCTGAAGGAGCGCCTGGCAACGGTCGGCATCGGGGAGGCCGGCGTGGAAGGTCTCGGTGAGGGCGCCGGGCTGGAGGTCCATGGGGTAGATCTCGAGACCTGCGCAGAGGGCGATGGCCATCTCGCCGGTAGCCTCGGCGCAGGCACGGGCGCGGTGGGTGGCGCGGGCGGCGTAGTCGCCGCCGGGCGGGGAGTCGGGGGCGGTCTCGGGGTCGACGCACTCGACGGGGGCGTCGGCGAGGAGGGCGCGAAGGTCGGCGCGCTCGACAGGGTCGGCGGAGGCGAGGACGAGGCGGGGCAGGTCAGTCATGCGCGCATCGTGAGGGGGCGGCTGGGATCGCGCAACGGGCGCCGCGGACTTGCGGCTCGTTGACCGCTTGAGCATCCCGCCGCGATTATGGTCGGATGGCGTCGCGCAGGGCGGACAACGGGAACGGGGAGCCGCCACCGGGCAGACGGGCCAAGCTCGCGAAGCGGGCCGCGTTCACCTCGCTCCTGATCCTGGCCGCTGCGCTGGGCGCGCTCGCCGTCCTGCTGCTCGACCGATCGATGAACGGTGACGAGCCCGCGCCCCTGCCTGCGGCCTCGCCGGCGACCGAGACCGACGTCGAAGGCTCGCCATCGGCGACGGCGCCATCGACCCCCTCCTCGACGGACACGCCCACGACAACGGCGACGGCCGCCCCCGCGACGATGGCGCCGAAGGTGCTGTACTCGGGCGACCTGCCGGAGGGGCTTGGCGAAGCGGGGCTGGAGCCGGCGGGTGAGGCGACGGATCTCGCCTTCCTGCCGGGGGGTGGCCAGGTGTACCGGATCGCGAGCCGCTGGTACGTGCCGGTGGTGGCCATGGGCGCAGGGGTGGACGCGCTCTCGCTGACGCAGATGGAGGACCTGATGCGGGGCGCAATCGGGGACTGGAGCGAGGTCGGCGGGATCGCAGGGCCGGTGCGGGCGTACGCGGTCGCTGGCAACGAGGGGATGGACTTCGCACCGGTCGCGCCCGAGCGCACGTTCGCGACGTACGAGGCGCTGCTGGCGGCGATGACGATGGAGTCGGGGGCATGGGCGTTCGTGCCGGTCGAGGAGGTGGTCCCGACGGTCACGGCGATCGCGGTGAGCAACATCGACCTGGTGCGGGGGAGGGGAGACCCGGCGGACTGGCCGTACGTGGAGGGGGTGACGATGGTGGCGCTGACGGAGGAGGGGCGGGCGACGGCGGAGGCGCTGGTGGCGGAGCACTCGGCGCCGCTGCCGGAGGCTGTGACGGTGATCGCGACGGGGGACATCCTGCAGTCGCGGTGCTCGCTGGCGCAGATCCGGGCATCGGGAGACTGGGGGGCGGCGCTGCGAGGGCCGGTGGGGGAGTACCTGGCCTCGGCCGACCTGACGCTGGGGTCGATCGACGGGAGCATCCAGGACATCTCGGAGCCGTTCGGGTGCTTCCCGCACGTGAACCTGAGCTCGCCGCCGGAGGTAATCGAGGCGCTGACGCTCTCGGGCTTCGACGAGGTGACGGTAGCGACAAACCACGTGTTCGACTGCGGGGAGGCGCTGTGCGGGGCGCAGGCGATGCTGCGCACGATCGAGCTGCTGGAGGAGGCGGGGATCGCGGTGGTAGGCGGGGGGGAGAACCTCGAGGAGGCGCTGGCGCCGGCGATCCTGACCGCGGGCGAGACCACCTTCGGCATCCTCGGGTTCGACGACGTGGCAGCGTACCTGCTGGAGGCGGGGGAGAGCCGTGCAGGCACGGCGCCGCTGGATGACAGCTACGCGGAAGAGAACGCAGCGGGGGAGCCGGCGTTCTTCCGGCCAGCCTCGGAGCTGGGGCTGGAGCGCTTCCGGGCAGCGATCAGGACGCTGGCGGCGGAGGTCGACGTGGTGGTCGTGCAGGTGCAGACGGGCACGGAGGACACGCACGACCCGAGCCCGCGCAGCATCAAGGCGCTGCGGGCGGCGGTGGAGGAAGGGGCGACGCTGGTGGTGGGGAACCAGGCCCACCATGTGCAGGCGATCGAGCCAGGGGCGGAGGCGTTCATCGCCTACGCGCTGGGCAACTTCATCTTCGACCAGATCAGGCTGGAGGGGCACAGGCAGGGGTACCTGCTGGAGGCGACGTTCTGGGGCGCGCGGCTGGTGAACCTGCGGCTCGTTCCCTACGTGATCGAGGACCGGTACCGGCCCGTCTTCGCGGAAGGCGCGGTGCGGGCGAAGATCCTGTCCGACGTTTTTGAAGCATCGATCCGGTTGGCCGAAGGGCCATAGCACTGGTGGTGCGCTCGGCGGTGGCGCCGACTGTCTGGTTGAGGGGGTCGACGTTCCCGGCAGGCGGCTAGCGGGGGAATCGCGGAGAATCGACGGCCATGCGCATCTTCTTCGACGTCGACGACACGATCATCACGTGGGACGTGCGGCTGCGGCCGGGGGTGGTGGAGGTGTTCGAGAAGCTGCGCGAGGAGGGACACGAGGTCTACCTGTGGAGTGGGAACGGGCCTCGCTGGGAGATCGTGCGGCGATTCGACCTGCACGAGCACATCATCGACTGCTACTGGAAGCCGCTCTACCGGCACCACGAGCGGCTCGAGGAGGTGGGGGTGCCGTTCACGCCGGACTACGTGATCGACGACCACCAGGAGGTCATCGATGCGTTCCCCGGCGTGCGTATCGCGCCCCCGAGCTACCCGCTGGAGAAGGACCGGGAGCTGTGGCGCGTGTACGACGCGATCCAGGAGTACGTGGGGAACGCGAACGGGGCCTCGGAGTAGTCCTCAGCCGCCGAGCTCTTCAATGAGGCTTGCAAGGCCGGGCGAGAAGCGCACGGGGTAGGTATCCGCGGGGGCGTCGAAGGCCCTGACCGGGCGGGGGAGGCGCGCGACGGCAGCGGCGCGGCGATCGCGGAGCGCCGCCAGGGGTTCGGGGGGCGCGAGGCGCTCGCCGGAGGCCATCACCGGCTCCAGGAGGGGGCGGCCGGCCACGCCGGGTTCGCCGGCGAGGGCGATGGTGTCGGCGAAGGAAACGCCGCCGCGCTCCTCGCGGTAGACCTGCTTGATGCCGGGCAGGCTGACCTTGTCGGGGGAGTGCTTCATGACGGGGCCGCGGGCGCCATCGACCAGCTTGTAGACCGCCCCGAGGGAGGGGGCGTCGGCGCTGGTGCCGAGGCGCGTGCCGACGCCGAAAGCGTCGATGGGGGCGCCCTGCGCGAGGAGATCGGCGATGCGGTACTCGTCGAGATCGCTGGAGGCGAAGATGCGGAGGTCGGCGCAGCCCTCGGCATCGAGAACGTCACGGACAGCGCGGGCGAGCGGGGCGAGGTCGCCGGAGTCGAGGCGGGCGCCGCGGATGGCTACGCCCTCGGCGCGCAGCTCGTTGGCGACGGCGGCGGCGCGGCGGGCCCCCTCGATGGTGTCGTAGGTATCGATGAGGAGGACGGCGCCCTCAGGGAAGTCCCGGGCGTAGGCGCGGAAGGCATCGGCTTCGTCCGGGAAGGCGAGGACGTAGGAGTGGGCCATGGTGCCGCTGACCTCGAGGCCGTAGAGCTGCCCCGCGAGGACGTTCGAGGTGGCGGATGCGCCGCCCACGAAGGAGGCGCGCGCGACCTTGAGGGCCGCGTCCGCGCCGTGGTCGCGGCGGCCGGAGAAGTCGACGAAGGTGCGGTCGCCGCAGGCGAGGGCGATGCGGGCGGCCTTGGTCGCGATCATCGTCTGGAAGCCGACCGCGTTCAGGAGGAAGGTCTCAACGAGCTGAGCCTCGATGAGGGGAGCAGTGACGCGGAGGAAGGGCTCCTGGGCGAAGACCGTCTCGCCCTCGGGCGCGGCCCAGACATCGCCGGTGAATCGGAGGCGGGCGAGGGCGTCGAGAAAGGCGCTATCGAAGGTGCCGAGGGAGCGGAGGTAGTCGATGGCGTCGTCGCCGAAGGCGAAGCAGTAGAGGTACGCGACGGCGTCCTCAAGGCCGCAGGCGACAAGAAAGCCGCGGTTCGGGGGGAGCTGTCGGACGGAGAGCTCGAAGGTGGCGGGCTCGTTCATGCCGTGGGCGAAGTAGCTCGCGGCCATGGTGAGCTCGTAGAGGTCGACGAAGGCAGGGGCGTTCTCGTCGCTGACCCAGGGCATGGTGGCAGTATGCGGGTTCTCGTTATGGGAAGGGCAGGGCGGGAGTGGTAGGCTCAGCGCAGGGCCACCCGCGCCCCACCGGCGGCGCGGATCGTTGGCCCGGAGACCCCTGGAGGAGACCCGACATGTTCGACACCATCATCCGCGGCGGGACCGTGATCGACGGCCTGCAGACGCCCCGTTTCCGCGGCGACATCGGCATCAAGGACGGGCGGGTGGCGTCGATCGGACGCATCCACAATGGCGACGGGGCGCGCGTGATCGACGCCGAGGGGCTGATCGTGGCGCCGGGGTTCGTGGACCTGCACACCCACTACGACTCGCAGGTGTATTGGGACCCGTGGTGCAGCATCTCGGGCTGGCACGGGGTGACCTCGGTCGTGATCGGGAACTGCGGCTTCGGGTTTGCTCCCGTGCGTCAGGAGGACCAGGAGCGGGCGATGCTGACGATGGCGCGGAACGAGGCCGTGCCGATGGAATCGATGCGCGAGGGGATGGCCTGGGACTGGGAGACGTACCCGGAGTTCCTGGACAGCCTGGAGCGGACGCC
>DAOUID010000343.1:0-3952 GCA_034428315.1 Dehalococcoidia bacterium | reverse complement strand
ACGCCGTTTGCGTCCGTCCCTCCTGCAAGGCCAAGCACGACGACCTTCCCCGCCACCACGAATACGTGCGCGGCGTGCGCCTGCGCAACCGCGATGGCCTCTGTGGGTTCGAGGGCTGCCCCCAGGCCCACTCCTTCGATTGTGCGAAGTGCGGCGGGCGCTTCTGTATCGGCCACCTTTCCGACCAGCTCTACCCCGCCGTGGGCGCCCGGGGGGATGCCGAGATGGCCATCGTCTGCGCACACTGCTGGGACCGCCGCACCATCTGGAGCAAGGCATGAGCGACGCCACGCCCGTCACCATCGCCGACATCGAGGCGGCCTGCGGGACGATCGCCGGGGGCATCCTCGAGACCCCCGTCTGGCCCGCCCGCGCCCTCGAGCGCCTGACCGGCGTGCCCGTCGTGCTCAAGTGCGAGCAACTCCAGCGTGCGGGCTCCTTCAAGGTCCGCGGCGCGCTCAACGCCATCAGCGCCCTCGACGAGGAGGAGCGCGCCCGCGGCATCGTCGCCGCCAGTGCCGGCAACCACGCCCAGGGCGTCGCCCTTGCCGCCCAGGCGGCCGGCATTGCCGCCACCGTCGTCATGCCCGAGGGCGCCCCCCTCGTGAAGGCGGCCGCCACCGAGGGCTACGGCGCTCGCGTCGTCCTCCACGGCCAGTCCCTGGAGGAAGCCCGCGCCCACGCCGGAGAGCTCGCAGAGCGCGAAGGCCTCGTCTACGTCCCGCCCTTCGACAGCGACGCCGTAATCGCCGGCCAGGGCACGCTCGGCCTCGAGCTGCTGGAACAGGTACCCGACCTCGCCGAGGTGCTCGTGCCCGCGGGCGGCGGTGGCCTCCTGGCCGGCGTCGCCACCGCCATCAAGGCCAGGCGTCCCGAGGTGCGCGTCGTGGGCGTGCAGGCTGCCGCCATGAACGGCATCTGCCGCTCTTTCGCCGCCGGCGAGCTGCGCAGCGTCCCCCACGCCGGCACCCTCGCCGACGGCGTCGCCGTCTCCGGCCCCTCCGACCGCACCTTCGCGCTCATCCGCGAGCACGTCGATGAGATGATCTCCTGCGGCGACACGGCCATCGCCCACGCGATGGTCTTCCTCCTCGAGACCTCCAAGGTGCTCGTCGAGGGGGCGGGGGCCCTCGGCGTCGCCGCGCTCCTCTCCGACGCCTACCGGCCTCGCGGCACGACGGCCGTCGTCCTCTCCGGGGGGAACGTCGACATCAACCGTCTCGGCTCCATCGTGCGCCACGGCCTTGTCGAGGACGGCCGCTACCGCCACCTCACCATCGAGATCGCCGACGTGCCCGGCGAGCTCGCCCTCATATCCGGCGCCATCGCCCGTGCGGCAGGAAACCTCCTCGAGGTGAACCACGATCGCGAGGCCCCCGGCCTCCCCGTCGACGTCGCCATCATCAACCTCCTGCTGGAGGTCAACGGCCCCGAACACTTCGAGCGGGTCAGGGATGCCCTGCGCGGCGAGGGCCTCGGCGACATCACCCTCGATCCCCCGCGCATGAACTCGCCCGCCGCCCGCCGCCGCTACGAGACGGGCTGAGGGAAGCGCGTCCCGCGCCTAGTAGGTAACGAAGCTGCCTTCCGCCGTCTGCAGGTGATGCGTGTCGTTGAGGCTCTCGAGCGCCCGGTTGTGCCCCCTGGCGAGAACCACGTGCACGGACGTGTGCGCCGGCCGGAAGAACATGTCGAAGTCCGTCGCGATCACGTATCCCGTGTAGGCGTTGATGACGCCCCCGTGGCAGGCGATGACGACTCGCGCCGACTCGCCTTCGTGCCTCGCGACGATCCCCTCGACCGCGTTCACCACGCGCTTGTGGAACTCCGCGCTCGGCTCTGTGAGCGGAAACACATCCCACGACCGCTCCCGCGCCATCCGCTTCCGCAGCCCCGCCAGGTAGTCGACACCGAGCGCTTCCGCCGCCGTCTGGTCCAGCGGCACCTCTCGGAACATCCCGATCTCGCGCAGGTCGTCGATGACGGTCGGTTCGAGCCCGTGGTGCTCCCCGATCGCCTTCCCTGTGTCGAACGCGCGCCTCATGCCGCTCGAATACACGGCGTCGACTCGCTCCGTCGCGAAGCGCTCCCCCACGAGCCTTGCCTGCTCGCGTCCGAGGTCGCTCAGCGGCGCGTCCACGCTGTCCCCGAGCTTCGCGTTCGGCAGGTTCGGGACCGACTGCTGCCCGTGCCGCACGAGCACGATCTGCGTCGTCCCCTCCATTCCCGTCAGGAACGCCTCGTTGAACGCGTTGGAAGCAGGACCGCGCTGTGGCTGGCTCACCGCCCGGAGCATACAGCCCGCCCATGAACGCGCGAGCGGCGGACTCCCGCCCCTACCAGCGCTGGCCCGACGGCGGCTCGATGAGCGCCTTCTCCGCGATCGCCTCCGCCGCGGTCGCTCCCGCCGCCCACGGCCAGCTCCCCTCGTCGGGCGCGAACGCGCCCGGCGCCGCCGACACGATCGCCGCCGCCATAGCGAGCGTCCGGCGCGTGCCCGCCACATCGTGGACGCGGAAGATGCGCGCTCCCTGGGCGTACGCCAGCGCCGTCGTGACATGCGTCTCGAGGTCGCGGTCTTCCGGACCGGTTCCGGAGACGCTCCCGATGTAGTTCTTCCGCGAGTGCGCCAGCAGCAAGGGTTGCCCCGCCGTGCGCAGCTCCGGGAGCCGGCGCAGCGCCTGGATGTCCTCGTCGTGGCTCTTCCCGAAGGCGATACCGGGGTCGATCGCGATCGCCTCGCGTGGCAGTCCCGCTGCCTCCAGCGCTGCCAGCCGCTCCGCCATCCACTCGACCGTTTCCGTCACCACGTCGCCGTACTCGGGCGCGGGGTCGGGGCGCTGCTTGGGCACGGTGTAGCTGTAGTTGAGCACGTACCCCGCCCCGCCCTCGGCCGCCGCCTCCGCCGCCTCCGTGCCCAGCGTCAGCCCGCTGATGTCGTTCACGATGGCCGCGCCCGCCGCGACCGCCGCTTCCGCCACCTCCCGCTTGTACGTGTCGATGGAGACCAGGTGCCCCTCCGCCACGAGCGCTGCCACCACCGGACCCGCGATCGCCGCCTCCGCCTCCGCCTCCAGCTGCGGCCGGCTCGCCCGGGCCGTCTCCGCCCCGACGTCGATGATGTCCGCTCCCTCAGCCCGCAGCCGCTCCGCGTGCGCCAGCGCCGCCGCCGCGTCGGTCCCCACCCCGTCCCCGCTGAACGAGTCGTCCGTCAGGTTCACGATGCCCATCACCAGCGGCGCATCGAGCGCAAGCTCGTGCCGCCCCGCCCGCCAGCTCGCCACCGGCGCCAGGTAGCGGCCGAGGGGTGGCGCCAGCAAGCTGCCCCGCCGCTCCAGCTCCGCCGCCAGCCGCCCGAGGTCGCCTGCGCTCGCCGCCACCCGTCCCGTCCCCTCCGCGACGGTCAGCCCCAGCCCGAGCGCGCTCGTGGCGAGCGCGAGCCGCTCCAGGTCGTCGCCGAAAAAGGCGATGTGTTCGGCTTCCCCGTCCGTCGCCAGCGCCCACTCGGCCGGCGGGACGATCCGCAGCAGCGGCGTCACCGGCGCGGGACCGGGTCGAGGCCGAGCATCCGCCGCGCCTGCCAGAGGTGTTCGAGGTCGTGCTTGTAGAGGTCGCGCACCAGGTCGATGAGCGCCACCTCGCCCCGATAGGGATGCATCGCCGTCCGCTCCCACTCCGTGCTCGAGAGCCCCCACAAGGAGTACGACGTTTCCTGCCGCGCGTGGCCGAACCCCGAGATCGCTTCGTCGATGCTCACGTACTGGTAGTCCTCGGGAAAGGGGATGTCGTCGAGGTCGACGTTCCGGATGGGCGCGAACGGTCGCCGCAGGATGGTGTCGAACTGCTGGTTCGTTTGCCGCTCCACGTCGCGCAGGTGCACGGCGATCGCGAGCAGGCACCACCCCTCGTCCGGTCCCTCCCCGGGCTCCCGCGCCTGCCGCTCGCTCGTCGA
>DAOUID010000342.1:0-1550 GCA_034428315.1 Dehalococcoidia bacterium | reverse complement strand
GTCCCGCTGAACATGGCGAGCGGCGGCGCCTGCAGCATGCCGCCCGCCTCCGGGATGGACACCACCCGCTGCACGAAGATGCCGGGCGTATGGATCAGGTCCGGGTCGAGCTGCCCCACCTTGACCACCTCCTCCGCCTCGACCAGCGTGCAGTCCGCCGCCATCGCCATGATCGGGTTGAAGTTCCGCTGCGAGCGCCGGAACACGAGGTTCCCGAAGGTGTCCGCCTTCCAGCAGCGGATGAGGGCGTAGTCGGCCACGATCGCCTCTTCCATCACGTACGTCCGCCCGCCGAACTCGCGGTGCTCCTTGCCCTCCGCCACCTCCGTCCCCACCGCAGCCGGGGTGAAGAAGGCGGGAATGCCCGATCCGCCCGCGCGGATGCGCTCGGCCAGGGTGCCCTGCGGCGTGATCTCCGCCTCGATCTCGCCCGCCTCGTTTAGCCGCTCGAGCGGCGTCTGCCGCGAGGGGTGCGTCGAGGCCGTGAACGCGAGGATGACGCGGCTGACCCGTTGCTCCTCGATCAGGTTGCCCGTCGTGATCACGCCGTCGTCGCGTGTCATGCCCGCCCCGTTGGCGATGATCGTGAGGTCGGAAGCCCCCTGCTCGTAGAGCGCCGCTACGAGGTTGTGGGGTGTCCCCGGCTCCCCGAAGCCCGCCACGAGGATGCGCGAGCCGTCCTCTACCCCCGCGACGGCCTCGTCGAAGCTCCCGACGACTTTCGAGCGCATCGCCTGACTGCTACCGGCTCATGCGGCCAATCAGGTAGGCCGCGGTGCGCCCCTCGGCGTCCGGGTCGACCGGCATGACGGACGCAGAGAAGTCGCTGACGCCCATCGCCTCCAGCCGGTCCAGCGCCTCGTCGAGCACGCTCTCGTCGCCCAGGATCGCCACGTCTTCTGGCTCGGCTGCCCCTTCCCGGTCCAGCATCGCCCGGTAGGAGGGGATTGGGCTGTAGTTGGCGAGCATCTTCCCGACACGCTCGCGGGCGTCGTCGGGGTTGTCCGTCACGGCGATGGGGAAGGCGGCGACGATGCGGGGCGCCTGCTCCCGCCCGGCGCGCTCCGACGCTTCCCGCAGCGCCGGTGCGATGTAGCTCTCGATCGTGTCGGGACCGGTCATCCAGAGGCTCGTCCCGTCCGCCACCGACCCCGCCAGCGCGAGCATGCGCGGGGCCATCGCCGCCAGCAGCACCTGCGGCGCCTCCGCGCCCGCAACCCCGTAGGTCGCGTGTACGCGGTAGCTGTCGTTCTCGATGTTCACCTCCCCGCCCCGCAGCAACGGCAACAGCGCCTCCAGGTAGTCGCGCATGTGCCGCGCGGGCCGCTCGAACGACATCCCCCACATGTCCTCGATCACGAACTTGTGTGACAGCCCGATGCCGAGCGCGAAGCGGTTCCCCGAGGCCGCCTGCACGGTGAGCGCCTGCTGCGCCATCGTCACCGGGTGGCGGGGATAGGTGGGCACGACCGCCGTCCCCAGCTCGATGCGATCGGTTTCCCGCCCGATCACGGTAAACGCGCCCATGGCGTCCAGCCCGAAGACATTGG
>DAOUID010000341.1:0-6949 GCA_034428315.1 Dehalococcoidia bacterium | reverse complement strand
CGCCGCGAGCCGGTACGGTGGTGGACGTGGGGAGCGGGGGCGGGTTTCCAGGGCTCGTGATCGCCGCGGTCGCCCCAGGGGCGGAGGTCCACCTGGTGGAGGCGCGGAAGAAGCGCGCGGAGCTGCTGGGCGAGATGGCGGAGCGGCTCGGGCTCTCCAACGTCACCGCCCACGGGGAGCGAGCGGAGGAGGCCGGGCGAGGTCCGCTGCGAGACGGCGCGGACCTCGCTCTCGCACGGGCGGTGGCACCCCTGCCGGTCCTGATCGAGTACCTGGCGCCGCTGACGGCGGCGGGTGGAACGATCGCCGCCGTGAAGGGCTCCCGGGGCAAGGATGAACTCACGGAGGCCGAGGCTGCCATCGAGACGCTCAGCTGCGAACAGACGGGCACGGAAGCGATGCGGGCGGAGGTGGGCGGGAGAATGCGCGTGCTTCTCTTTCGCAAGAGGGGACCCACGCCGCCTCGCTATCCGCGCCGGCCGGGGATGCCCCGGAAGCGACCCATCCTCTCATCCTGAGCGGGCGGAGCAAAGGGGCTGTGCTAGAGTGCAACGCTGTCAGAGGGCACATTTCCCCTCGACTGAAGACGCTCGTTCGCGCGGGCGGGCGAGTGAAGGCAGGAGTGCGACCTGAGGGTTGTGAGGTTCTTCTCCGACGGCCTGCGACGGGCCTGGTATCAGGTCCGGAACGCCCTGTTCTGGGTCCGGACTCTCGATGCCCGGCCGGCGAGGCTGGTGCTGAACCGGCTCCAGCGGATGCTGCTCCTCGACACATCCGTGTTCGAGGAGGTGCGGGACGACGAGCGGGAGCTGAAGTCGGCCCTGCTCGTGGCGGTGAGCGCCTGCCTGCTGGCGGGGTTCGGGGCCTGGCTGCACTGGGAGGTCTCGGCCTTCACACCGGAGAACGCCTTCGTCAACACGTTCATCCTGGGCTCGCTCTTCCTCATGCTGATGTACGGGGCGACGGTCCTGCTGATCTACGTCCTGATGGTGCAGTTCCTGCGCGTCCAGGTGGATCTGCTGGCGATCGTGCGGACGATGGGCTACGCGGCCGCGCCGCTGGCCCTCTCGGTGGGGATGTTTCTCCCGGTCCTGTACCCGCTGTTCGCCCTGATGCCGCTGGCCCTGCTGCTGGTCGCGATGATCTACGCGGTGCAGTCGGCGACCGGAGCGGAACCGGTCAAGGTGGTGGTGTCGTGCCTCATCGGGTTCGGGTTCATGGTGCTCGTGCTGGGGGTGGTGGCGATCTCGTCGTCGGGTCCGGAGGCGCCAATCGGGGCGGGGCAGTTCGGGCTCTACTACGAGTTTCCGGGGAACTGACCCGCCGCGAACGGGAGGCGGGGCTCTGCTAGGCTGAGAACCGGTGGTCTACCTCGATCATGCCGCGACAACGCCGCTGCGCGCGGAAGCGCGCGAGGCGATGCTGCCCTTCCTGGGCGCCCAGTTCGGCAACCCCAGCGGGCACTACGAGGCGGGCCGCGTCGCGCAGGAGGCCGTCGATGAGGCGCGGGACACGGTTGCGCACTGCCTGAACGCGCGAACCTCGGAGATCCTGTTCACGAGCGGTGGCACGGAGGCGATCAACACGGCGATGGTCGGCATCGCCTACGCCATGCGGCGGGCGGGCGCGGGCTCGCACGTCGTGACGACGGCGATCGAGCACCACGCGGGCCTGCACGCGGCGCAGTTCCTGGAGGAGATCGGGTTCGAGGTGACGACCCTGGGATGTGACGGCTTCGGGCACGTGAGCCCCGCGGAGTTCGAGCGGGCGCTGCGGCCGGACACGGTGCTGGCGAGCGTGATGCTGGCGAACAACGAGGTAGGGACGATCGAGCCGGTGGCGGAGCTTGCGGGGATCCTGCGCGAGTACGCGGTGCGCCAGCGGCACCGCGTGATGCTGCACACCGACGCCGTGCAGGCGCCGGGGTGGATGCAGGTAGACGTGCAGGCCCTGGGCATCGACGCGCTCAGCCTGTCCTCGCACAAGTTCGGGGGACCGAAGGGCAGCGGCGTGCTGTTCCTGCGACGGGCGACCCCGTTCCATGCGCTGCTGCTGGGCGGCGGGCAGGAGATGCAGAAGCGCGCCGGCACGGAGAACGTGGCGGGCATCGTGGGGACGGCGAAGGCCCTGGAGCTGGCCAGCGGCGACGTCGAGGCGCGAGACTCCCGGGTGCGGTCGCTGCGGGAGCGGTTGCGGGAGGGCGTCCTGGCGGCAGTGCCAGGATCGGAGACGAACGGCTGCCAGGAGAACTGCCTGCCGAACAACCTGAACATGTCGTTCGAGGGCATCGAAGGGGACGACCTGGTGGCACGGCTCGACGGGCGGGGAATCGCGGCCAGTACGGGCAGCGCCTGCTCCAACGCGATGTGGGAGCCATCGCACGTGCTGCTGGCGATGGGCGTGCCCATCCGGCGGGCAGCCGGGAGCGTGCGCTTCAGCCTGGGCGAGGGCACGACGGAGGCGGACATCGACGCCGTGCTGGATGTGCTTCCGGGCGAGGTGGAGCGGGCGAGGCTCTCGGCGGTCGCGGCCCGCTAGCGGCGGTCCCCGCGCAGGGCCTGCTCGGCGGCGTCGACGGCAGCGGCGGCATCGGCCTCGTAGCGCTCGCGCTCGATGGCGGCGCAGTGCCGGCAGCCCCGCTCTGCTCCGACAAGCCGGAGGAACAGGTGCAGGTTGTAGCGCCCGCAAGGGGGCGCGTTGCGCCGTCCCGGGGGGGCTGACGTCGCGGCGCCACCCTCGTCGCGGTCGACCGGGGAGGAGCGGGCGTCGGTGACCCTCGCATCGACGATGCGGTCGCGCTCGGCCATGCGCATCGCGATCCAGGTGCGCAGCACCAGGCCGATCAGGCCCAGAAGGCCAGGAAGCAACAGGAGGAGCAGGAGCCTCACGGTGTGATCGTAGCGGCTTGCGAAGGTCCCTGCTACGAGATGACGCGCTCCGGGTCGGGAACCACGGAGAGACCGCCGCGAGCCACGGCAAGGTCCTGGAGGCTGCCGAAGATGGTGACGATGTCGCCCAGCCGCAGTTCCGTGCGGCCGTTGGGGATGACGGAGTCGCTCCCGCGGGTGACAAGCACGACGAGCGTGCCACGAAGCTCGGGGATGGCCTGGATGGCGCGCTGGGCGGAGGCGGAAGTGACGACGACGCGGGCGACAGTCACGTCCTCGGCGACCTGGGCGAGGATGTCCTGGAACATGGGACCGGCGACCATGCGGGCGAGCTCGGAGGCGACCGCCTCGGACTGGCTGACGGGCACGACCCCCAGCTTCTGGAAGGCCTCGACGTTGGCGACATCGTTCACGCGGACGAAGACGGATTCGCAGTTGAACTTGGAGCGGGCGAGCTGGGCGGCGAGCAGGTTGCGGGCATCGTCCGGGGTGGCGAGGAGGAGGGCCTTCGCCTCGTCGAGGCGGATCTGCTCGAGCACGGCGGTATCGGAGATATCGCCGATGAGGACTTCCAGCCCTTCCTCGCGGGCGCGCATGACCGCCTCTTCGTCGGTCTCGACGACGAGGACGGGCTCGCCCGAGCCGGCGAGCAGGGTCGCGACGCGGCGGCCGACCTCGCCGGCGCCGGCGACGACGGTGGTCATGGGCTGTACCCGGAGGAGTCGCGCGAGGGCTCCCGCATAGGCGGATTGTATTCCGATGGTGAGCAGGATGACGACGAAGACCATGGCGACGAGGCGCTGGGCATCGCCTCCCGCGATGGAGCTGGCCTCGACGGCGACGACGCCCGCAAGGGAAGCGGCGACGACGCCCCGGGGGGCGACCGCGGAGAGGAAGGCCTGCTCCCGCCAGTTCAGTCCGGAGCGGATGCTGGCGAGGACGATGAGGAGGGGCCTTCCGATCAGGGCGAGGATGGCGACGACGATGAGGCCCTCGGGCCAGAGGCCGGTGAGGTCGTCGATGCTGATGCCGGCGGCGAGGAGCACATAGACGCTGGCAATGAGCCAGACCGTGACGGACTCCTGCAGGTCGTCGACGCGCTCGCGCTGGGGCAGGCGGATGTTCCCGATGGCGATGGCCATGAGCACCATCGCGACGAGGCCCGACTCGTGCGCGAGGGACTCGGCCACGGCGAAGGCGGCTACGGCGGCGCCGATCACGAACAGGGCCATCTCGCGGCCGCTGAGGCGCTTCACGAAGCGTGAGAGGAGCCAGACGAGGAAGGCCCCCGCCGCTCCCACCGCCAGCCCGATGAGCAGGCGCTCGATCACCCACCAGGTGGGCCCGGCCACGCTGAGGGTCTGGGCGAGCACGATCTCGAGGAGGAAGAGGGTGAGGAGGGCGCCGAAGGGGTCGATGATCACGCCCTCGCTGGCGAGGATGTCGCGCAGGCGATCGTCGACGCGGATGGAGCGGAGGAGGGGCGTGAGCACGCTCGGGCCGGTGACGGTCACGAGGGCGCCGAAGAGGAAGGACATGCGCCAGTCGAAATCGAGGAAGAGCCAGGCGGCGAAGGCGCCTACCGCCGGGGTGATGAGGAGGCCGAGAACGATGACGTTGCGGACCACGGGCGCGAGGGTGCGGAGGGAAGCGAGGCGGAGGGCAGTGCCGCCCTCGAAGACGATGAGGGCGACGGCGATGACGACGACGATGCGGATGAGATCCTCGAGCTCGTGCGTGCGGACGACGTTCAGGCCGTCGCGGCCGAGCAGCAGGCCGGCGCCGAGGAGGAAGAGGGGCAGGGGGATGGGGAAGCGGCGGGAGATGATCTGGCCGAGCGCGGCGGCTCCGGCGATGGCGGCTGCCGCTCTGAGGGCGACATCAATCTCCACGAGGGGGGAGTGTACGCGAGGAGCGCCTAGGGTCGGTTGGGGAAGGCGGCGCGGGCGGCGGGAATGAGGACCAGGAACGCCCAGAGGTAGCCACCGATGACGTCGCTGGTCCAGTGGGCGCCGAGGTAAACGTTCGCGAGCCCGCCCAGCAGGAGGAAGGCGGCGACAAGGGCGACGACAGCCCCCCGCAGGCCCCGGTAGAGGGGCGACGCAAGGGCCGCGACGGCGAGGAAGCCGTAGAGGTAGGTCGGACTCATGGTGTGGCCGGAGGGGAAGCTGGGGCTGGTGAAGCCGGCGCGCAGGTCGACGAGTTCGGGGGGCGGGCGGGGGCGGTCCACGATCTCCTTGACCGCGAACTGGAGCAGGACCATGAGCGCGAGCCCCACCGCGAGGGCGAGGGCGGGGCGGCGGCGCCCCGCGAGCCAGGCGATCACGGCGAGCGCGGCCCCGATACCGGCGACGACCTCGGTGCCGCTGAGCAGCCGCAGCACATCGGCGAACGGTTCGCCGGGGAAGGGCCAGTCCTGCACGGCGTTGGAGGCGGAGAGGTCGCCGGGGAGGCGGTCGTCGAGCGCGGCGAGGACCGTGAGCGCGACGGCGGCGGCCAGGACCAAGCTCCAGCAGGCCCATGTGCCCCGGTAGGCGGAAAGCTCGCGCAGGACCGCTCTAGCTGATGGCACTCAGGCTGGAGAACCGCTGGCGGTGGTGGTTGTCGACCTGCTCGCGGATGCGCGAGATGAGCCCGTCGAGCTGCTCGGCGAGCTGCCCTAGACGGTCGGCGGCGGGCTCGATCTCGAGGAGGCGCTGCTTGCCTTCCTCATCGACCTGGAGCCAGGGCGCGACGGTGTTCACGAAGCGGTGGGGCTCGCGGGGCAGGCTGAGGTCGCGGGCCCACTGGTCGGAGAGGGCGAGGGCGAGGCGGAGGTAGACGGGAAAGGTGGCGCGGGCGGTCTCGAAGGCGGCCCGGAGCTGGGCGTCGCGGGGGTCGTAGGCGTCGTCGAGGAATTCGATCTCGCCGTAGGGGTAGGGGCGGGGGTCGAGCATGCGCACGAGGCGGAAGCGGTCGCGTCCACGGGCGCCGAGCTGGAAGCGTCCCCCGGGAAGCTCGCGGTGCTCCTCGATGACCGCGGTTGTGCCGACGTCGTAGGGGACGGCGGAGCCCCCGACCTCGTTGCCGTGCTTGATGAGGACAACGCCGAAGACGCCGCCGCTCTCGAGGAGCTCGCGGGTCATGGTCTTGTAGCGCTCCTCGAAGATCTGGAGGGGCAGCTCGTGCCCGGGAAAGAGCACCGCACGCAGCGGGAACAGCGGAATCTCGAGGCTCGCCACGGGAGGCAGTGTACCGCTCCGGGGGAAGGGCCGGGGAGCGCTGCGCCTCCCGCCTAGATCGGGGTCTTGACCTCGATACGGGAGACGACGCGGGCGCCGGCGGGGAGGGGCTCGTCGGTGAGGATGTCGTCGAGATCACGGCTGAGGCCGTCGGAGTCGTCGAGGCCGTAGCCGTAGATGTAGGCGTTGGGCACGAGGTAGGCCCACCACTCGGGGAGGCGCCACAGCCTGGGGTCGATATCGGCCTTCACGCAGAGGGTCGTGCGCATTCCCGGGATGGCCTGCAGGAGCTGGAACGTCCGGCCGGTGTCGAAGAGCGTGTCGACAACGAGGTTGTAGTCGCGGAAAACGTGGTCGGGGATGGGGTCGGGGTCTTTGGGGTTCACGTGGGTGATGCGGCAGGGCCGCCCGTGCTCCCCTTCGAGCAGGGCGGCGAGGTCGGCGGAGAAGCGACGCGCGGCCATATCGACGCAGACGATGGGGATGTCGCCGGGAGGAAACCCCTCGGCGACCTGGGCGGCAATCGCAGCGACGCCCTCCTGAATCTGCTGCTGCGTCAGGAGAAGCGTCGTGGTCACTACTCGATACCGGCGAGCTGCTTCGCGTAGCTGAGGGTGCGGCGACCGTCGTAGGCGCGGGCGATCATGAGCTTCTCCGCTTCGAGGGAGCCCTCGGCGTGGATGGCCAGGACCGCATGGTAGCCGCCGAAGTCGCCGGTGGTGAGGTCGCTGACCATGTTCATGGCGCGCATGCGCGTCTCGCCGTCGACGCCCTCGCGGCCGCCGAGGTAGTGGCGCAGGAGGTCGCCCGTCTCGTCGCTCTCGAAGTCCTCGAGGCCGG
>DAOUID010000340.1:0-3633 GCA_034428315.1 Dehalococcoidia bacterium | reverse complement strand
GCCGCCGCCGTGAGCACCTTCGAGTCCCGCACGCGGCGGAACCACGGTCGTTTGTCGCCTTCCTCGATCAGCACCGCCGCCGCCGTCACCGGACCGGCCAGCGGCCCCACTCCCACCTCGTCCACCCCCGCGACCGTGGCCGCTCCCTCGCGCCACGCTTCCCGCTCCCAGCGAAGGGAGGGGACGCGGGACCGGGGCTGCTTCGTTCGGGGTTTCGCGCCGTTCCCGCGCGCCACGGCTAGCGCGCCACCCCGGCCCGCTCGCCGAGCAGCGCCGCCAGCGCTTCGTCCAGGGCGGGCGGCTCCGGCACGTCCTTGAACTCCGTCCAGCGCCGGAAGATCTCCGCCGCCGCGAGGTGGAACCCGTCCGGCAGATCCGCTCCCGCGAAGGTGTCGGCGATCTCCTCCATCTCCCCCGCGAAGCGCCACGCCTTCGCCGCGCTCCCGAGCGCGCGCCCCTCGCCGCTCGCCGCCAGCTCCCCCTGCGAGATGGCCCACTCTCCCCGCAGCGCTTCCGCTACCCCCTCGCGCTCGGCCAGCGCGAGGATGCTCGCCAGCAGCGCCGACGTGCCCTTCGTGTAGGCCGCGTAGGCCATCTTCAGCGCCGAGGCCGCCCCCGGCTCCGGCCCGATCGCGACCGCTTCGAGGGGGCTTCCTTCGAACAGCGCCGCCACCTCCTCCGCCTCGCCCCCCGAGAGGTACAGCCGCGCGACCCCCGGCTTCCACGCCGGCGGACCGATGATCCCCCCGTCGACGAACGCGAGCGCCCCGCCTGCCAGCACCGCCTCGCCGATCGCCCGTCCCCGCGCCGGCGACACCGCGTTGGCGTCCACGTACACGCCCGCGAATCCCGGCGCCGCCACCCGTTCTGCCTGTGCAAGCGCGGCGTCCGGGGGGCACACGCTGATCAGCGTCCCGCACGTCTCGGCCAGCCGCTCGATGGCGCCTGCGTCCTCCAGCCCCGCCGCTCCGGCACGCTCGTGTGTCGCTGCGCTGCGGCCCTCGCTCGCCCAGAGCACGCGATGTCCCCGTCCGACCAGCGCCGCCCCCACCGAAGCGCCCATCGCTCCCGGATGAAGGAGACCGATGGCGCCGCCGGACAGCTCCGCCACGCGCTAGCTCCTGTTCTGCGGCGGCTGCCCCGGAGGGGCCGCGAGCAGCGCGTCCAGCTCCGCCGCGTTCTCCGCAAGCTGCTGGTTCAGCACCTCGATACGGTTGAGCGCGGTCTGCACCTCGGCCAGGTCGCTCTCCAGCTCGCCCGAGGCCAGCAGGGGATAGAGCGCCTCGCCGATGACCGTCTTCTCGCGCTTCACTCTCGCTTCCAGGCGGCTTTCCCGCATCTCCAGCTGCGCCCGGCGGGCCTGTTTCTTCGTGGCCTCCGTGGCCGCCGTCGCGGTCTCCCGCATCGTCTCCCTGACCCGGTCGAAAAAGCTCATTTCGCCGCCAAGTATAGGCTCACGCTCCCTCCCGTGGAGCGGTTCAGGCGCGTGCCAGCGACTCTTCGTAGACCTGCGCCATGCCCTCCAGCACCGTGTCCGCCAGCCCCAGGATGCTCTCCATCGCCTCCACCGCCTCATCCGTCCCCTGTTGCGCCTCCGAGGCGAGCTGCGCCGCCGTCTCCTCGAGCGAGTGCCGCAGCGCGTTGAACGTCATTACCGCGTCCGTCAGCGTCACCCCCGCGGCCACCAGCGTGCGCCCGTACTCCCCCCCGATGCCGCGCGCGTCGTCGATGAACCGGTCCGGACGCGTCCGCGACGAGACGAACCGCGCGAACAGGTCCACGAGCTGCCGCCCGATGAAGCGCAGCCGCTCCCGGCTCGCCGCGTCCAGGTCCGCGAACATGTCCATCTCCCGGCTCTGGCGCCGCCGGCTCAGGCGGCGCTTCACCCGCCCCACCGCCAGCTCGCTGATGCGGTCCGTATCCGTTGAGCCCGCCGCCTGCGTGTGCTGCGCCATGAACTGGCGCACGTCCTCCTCCAGGATGCGCCGGTGGCCGCCGCTCGTGCGGTAGGAGCGGATTTCCCCCGCGTCCGCCCAGCGCCGGACGGTCGAGTGGCTCACGCCGAGCATCCTGCTTGCCCGCCCCAGCGAGAGCCACGGTTGCGCCTGCGGTTCGTCCGGCACGAAACCTCCCAAACCTTGCCCCAAAGCATAGGCGAGCCGTCCCCGCCCTGCTACTCCCCTGCCTCCTCGATCTCCGTCGCCCGTCGCACCGATTCCTCCCCGAAACGGTCGCGCAGGGCGTTCACCGTTTCCGCCAGCCGGTCCGCTTCGAACGTCTCCCCCAGCTTCAACTGCCGCGCCGGCTGCCCGATGTTCATCACCCCCAGCCCGATCAGCCGCACCGGCCGCTCCCCCTCCTCCCGCCACGCCCGCTCGAACAGCTCCGCCGCCGCCTCGAAGATCTCGTCCGCCAGCGCTACCTGCCCCACCCCCGTCCACGACCGCGTCAGCGTCTCGAAGGGCGGGAAGCGAAGCTTCAGGACCACCGTGCGAGCGGCCAGCTCGCTGCGCGCCAGGTCGCGGGCCACGCGCTCCGCCTGCGTGCGCAGGATCGACCGCAGGCGCTTCCGGTCGCCCACGTCCGTCCCGAACGTCGTTTCCCGGCTGATGGACTTCGCCGTGCCCCGATGCTCCAGCACGGGCGCCTCGAACCGCCCCTGTGATCGCTCGTGCAGCTCCTCCCCCGTCGTTCCGAACCGCTCCCGGAGCGCGGCGGCCGGATAGTCCGCGACCTCCCCCACCGTGCGCAGCCCGAGCTGCGCCAGCCGCTCCTCCAGCTTCGCCCCCACCATCGGCAGCTCCCGCACCGGCCTCGACGCCAGGAACGCCGCCTCCTCCCCCGCCTCCACCACGCACACCCCGTCCGGCTTGGCCGCATCGCTCGCGACTTTCGCGATGAGCTTGTTCGTCGCCACCCCCACCGATGCCGTGATGCCAATCTCGTCGCGCACCCGGCCGCGGATCATCGCCGCGATCGCCTCACCGTCGCCGAACAGCCGCCCCGACCCCGAAACGTCGAGGTAGGCCTCGTCTGTGCCAGCCGCCTCACAGACGGGCGTGAAGTCCCGCAGGATCGTGTGGAACCGCTCCGAGGCGGGGGCGTAGTAGGAGTAGTCGGTGGGCAGGTAGGTCGCCTGCGGGCAGCGCCTCCTCGCCTGCGCCGTCGGCAGCGCCGAGTGCACCCCGAAGGCGCGCGCCTCGTAGCTGGCCGTGCTCACGACGCCGCGGGGCCCGTCGCCCCCGACCACGACCGGCGTCCCCGCCAGCTCCGGCCGGCGCAACAGCTCCATCGCCACGAAGAACGCGTCCAGATCGACGTGCAGCACGCTCGGGGAACTCATCCGAACACCCGTTCGGGGCCAGTCTACTGCACGTCGCTGTCCCGGTGCCGTCTCCGAGTACATTTCCCCCTCGCGGCGGGAGTGTCTGCGCTGGCTCGAACGCTAGTCGTTCTCGGAGTTTCCTCGCAGGAACTCCTCGATGTCGCCTACCAGGTCCGTCGCCTCGGGAAGCGGGTCGCTCGCCGCCTCCTCTTCCTCCACCTCCGCCAGCGCGCTCTCGAGCCGCTCCAGGTACGACCGCATCTGCGGGTCCCCCGCGATCGTCGTGTCGAGCTGCTCCCGGAACCGAC
>DAOUID010000339.1:0-4837 GCA_034428315.1 Dehalococcoidia bacterium | reverse complement strand
AGGCGAACCGGGTGGGGGCGGCGCGGGAGGCGGCGGGGCGGTACGGCTGCACCGTCGCGCTGAAGGGAGCGCACACGGTGGTGGCCGACGCGGAGGGGCGGGCACGCATCTCGCCGTTCGCGAATGCCCTGCTTGCGACGGCGGGGAGCGGGGACGTGCTCGCGGGGATAATCGGGGCGTACCTGGGGCAGGGGTTGAGCCCCTTCGACGCAGCCAGCCTGGGGGTCTACCTGCACGCGGCGGTGGGCGAATCGATGCGCACGGAGTACGGAGAGGGAGGCCTGCTGGCGGGTGAGATCGCGGCGAGGCTCCCCGGCGTGGTCCGGGAGCTGGGGGATGGCTGATATACTCCGAAATCAGCACTTGTTCTGGGCAGGGACATGAGCAGGCGCGTTGTCGTCACCGGACTGGGGTTGGTTACGCCGCTCGGTCTTGACGTGCCCGCCACGTGGGATGCGCTGCTTGCGGGACAGTCGGGCGTGGGGCTCGTCACCCAGTTCGAGGACGAGCGCTTCGGCGATGTGGTGGCGGCAGAGGTCAAGGACTTCGACCCGACCCAGTTCATGCAGCGGAAGGAAGCGCGCCGCGCGGATCGCTTCACACAGCTCGCCTTCGTGGCCGCGGACGAGGCGCTGCGGCAGGCCGACTACGAAACCCCGGGTGACGACGGACACCGGGTGGCAACGATCATCGGCACGGCGGTCGGTGGGGTGCTCTCGCTGGCGCGGGAGGAGATAGTCCTCCGGGAGCGGGGGCCCCACCGCGTGAGCCCGTTCCTGATGACGCAGATGCTGCCGGACATGGCCTCGGGGCAGCTCAGCATCCGGCTGGGCGCGAAGGGCGTGAACTTCTCGGTTACGAGCGCCTGCGCGAGCGGGGCGGACGCGATCGGCGTGGGGGCGGCGATGATCCGCCGGGGAGAGGTGGACGTAGCGGTCGCCGGGGGCACGGAAGCGGCGATCTCGCCGCTGATCGTGGCGGGCTTCGCGGCGGCGAAGGCGCTGACGGAGTCGCGAGATCCGGAGACGGCCTCGCGGCCCTTCGACCTGAACCGGGACGGGTTCGTCATCGGCGAGGGGGCAGGAGTGCTGCTGCTCGAGGACGAGGAGCATGCGCTCGCCCGCGGCGCGACAGTGCTGGCGGAGCTGGCGGGCTACGGGGCAACGAGCGACGCCTTCCACGTGACGCAGCCAGCGGAGAACGCCGAGGGGGCGGTGCTGGCGATGCAGGCGGCCCTGGAGGACGCGGGAGCGACGCCGGACGACATCGACTACCTGAACGCGCACGGCACCTCGACGCCGCTGAACGACAAGTTCGAGACGATGGCGGCGAAGCGGGTCTTCGGCGAGTACGCCTACACCCTTCCGATGAGCTCGACGAAGTCGGCGATGGGGCACCTGCTGGGGGCGGCGGGGGCGGTGGAGGCGGCGATCTCGATCCTGGCGCTCCAGCACAGCGCGATACCGCCCACGATCCACTACGAGACGCCCGACCCCGACTGCGATCTCGACTACGTCCCCAACACGGCGCGTTCGGCGCCGCTGCGGGCGGTGATGTCGAACGCGTTCGGGTTCGGGGGTCACAACAGCTCGCTCATCTTCCGGCAGCACGCGACCTCGGCATGACATCGCCGGCGCGGCCCACCCCCCGCTGGAAGCTGCGCCGCGCCTTCGCCCACCAGGAACGGCTTCCCAACCTGCCCCCGGTGGTGGGGACGGTGCTGGCGGCACGCGGCATCACGACGCGGGAGGCGGCGGAGCGCTTCTACAAGCCACACCTCGAGGGGCGGTACGACCCCCTGCTGCTGCCGGGCATGGAGGTCGCGCTGCGGCGCACGCGCGAAGCGATCGAGACGCGGGAAACGATCGCGCTGTTCGGGGACTTCGATGTCGACGGGGTGACATCGATCGCCCTGCTGAAGCTCGCGCTGGAGCGGCTCGGGGCGACGACGATCCCGTACCTGCCCGATCGCTTCCGCGAGGGATACGGGCTGAACGTGGGGGCGGTGAGCCAGCTGCGGGAGGCGGGGGCGAGCCTGCTCATCAGCGCGGATTGCGGCACGAGCTCGGTGGCGGAGGTGGCGCACGCGAACAGCCTGGGGCTGGACGCGATCGTGCTGGACCACCACACCGTGCCACCGGAGCTGCCCGCGGCGGTGGCGGTGATCAACCCGAAACGAGAGGGATCGCCCTACCCGTTCACGGAGCTGGCGGCGGTGGGCGTGGCCTACCGGTTCCTGCAGGCGCTGTACGAGTCGCTGGGGCGGGAGCTTCCGGAGCGCGACTTCCTGGACCTGGTGGCGCTGGGCACGGTGGTGGACGTGGCGCCGCTGGAGGACGAGAACCGCGCGATCGTGGCGGCGGGGCTGGGGTTCATGCGGGAATCGCCGCGGCCGGGGGTGGAGGCGCTGGCGGGGATCGCGGGCACGAGCGCCGAGCGCATCCGGTCGGAGACGCTCGGATTCGGGCTGGGTCCTCGGTTGAACGCGGCGGGACGGATGAAGCACGCGCAGACGGCGCTCGACCTGCTGCTGGCGGATACGCCCCTGGCCGCGCGGCAGGTGGCGGAGGAGCTGGACATGCTCAACCGGCAGCGCCAGGAGGAGTGCGAGCGGGGGCTGCTGGAGGCGGAGTCGCTGCTGGGAGCGAGCGACGACCCGCTGACGATGGTGGGCAGCGAACGGATGCACGCGGGCATCATCGGGATCATCGCGGGGCGGCTGGTGGAGGCGCGGAGCAGGCCGGCGATCGTGTACGAGCAGGGCCCGGAAACGAGCCGGGCGAGCGCTCGCACGTTCGGGGCCTTCGACATCGTGAGGGCCATCCGCAAGGAATCGGACCTGCTGGTGCGGCACGGGGGGCACCGGGCAGCGGCGGGGTTCACGATTCGGAACGAGCACCTGGACCTGTTCAGGGAGCGAATCGTGAACACGGCGGCGGAGCGACTCGCGCCGGAGGACCTGCGCCCATCGATGACGATCGACGCGGAGGCATCGCTAGCGGACCTGTCGGGCGTGGAGATCCGGGGGCTGACGCAGTTCGAGCCGTGCGGTCACGGGAACCGGCGGCCGGTGCTGCTGAGCCGGAACGTGGAGCTTCGCGACGCCCGCCAGGTGGGGTCGGACGGGAGCCACCTGAAGCTGAAGGTGCGGGAGGGGGCGTCGACGTGGCCGGGGATCGCCTTCCGCATGGGGGAGGCGGAGCTGGCGGACGAGCTGGACATCGTCTACTCGCTCAGCCGGGAGTGGCGCGGGGAGCGGATGGAGTTGGAGGTGCTGGACTTCGCGCCGAGCGCGGAAAGACGAGGTCTCGTGGTTGGTGACTAGTGGCTAGTGGCTCGTGAGGACGGGGTAGACTCGCTGCATGGCGGAGATACGGCTTTCGGCGGACGGGGAGCTGGCCCTGGCCGAGGGCGAGCGCATGGCGGCGGACCTGAACGTGGCGATCGAGAGCGTGGAGTTCCTGCTGGCGGGGGCGTTGAGCGTGCTGCGGGAGGAGGGGCGGTCGGGGTTGCCGGAGCCGCATGCGCTCGAGAACGCGCTGCGGGCCGTCCACGGCGAGGGGAGCACGCCGATCTCTGACCGGGTGATGCCGGCGCCAAACCTGCGCCAGGCGCTGAACATGACCGCCGGGGCGCTGCGTCGCGAGGGCGGCACGACGATCGACGCACTCGTGATCGCGCGGGGGATGATCGCGTCGGGGGAGGTGAACCCGGCGTTCTGGGAGGACCTGGGGGTGTCGGCGGATGAGCTGGCGGGGCGGCTGGAGGGGTAGGGTTACCAGTCCCGGTAGCGGTTGGCGATGGGGAGGCGGCGGTCGCGGCCGAAGGCGCGGGGGGTGATCTTGACGCCGGGTGGGGACTGCCGGCGCTTGTACTCGTTGCGGTCGACGAGGGCGAGGATGTGGCGGACGGTGGCTTCGTCGAAGCCCATGGCGACGATCTCGGGGCCGCTCCTGTCGCCTTCGACGTAGGCCTCGAGGATGGGGTCGAGCACCTCGTAGGGCGGGAGGGAGTCGGCGTCGAGCTGGTCGGGGCGGAGCTCGGCGCTGGGGGGCTTGTCGAGCACGGACCGGGGGATGAGGTCGCGGCCGGCGGCCTCGTTGCGCCAGCGGGCGATGGCGTAGGTGAGGGTCTTGGGGACGTCCTTGAGGACGGCGAAACCGCCGGCCATGTCGCCGTAGAGGGTGGCGTAGCCGGTAGCCATCTCGCTCTTGTTGCCGGTGGTGAGGACGAGGGCGCCGAACTTGTTGGCGAGGCTCATGAGGATGTTGCCGCGCTGGCGTGACTGGAGGTTCTCCTCGGCGAGGCCGGGCTCGGAGCCATCGAATGCGCCGGCGAGCATGTCGAGCATGGCGGCATGGGCGGGCTCGATGGGGATGCTGAGGTACTCGATGCCGAGGTTGGCAGCGAGGTCGCGAGCATCGTCGCGGCTGTGGTCGCTGGAGAAGCGGCTGGGCATGGAGACCCCGGTCACGTTCTCGGGCCCGAGGGCGTCGACGGCGACGGCAGCGACGACGCTCGAGTCGATGCCGCCGGAGAGGCCGATGTAGGCGCGCTTGAAGCCCGTCTTGTGGAGGTAGTCGCGCGTGCCGAGGACGAGCGCTTCCCAGACCTCGGCCTCGTCGGGGAGGGGGGCGGAGTGGGGGCGGGCGGGGGTAGCGGGGACGGTGAGGTCGGGTGCGAAGTCCAGGTCGACCTGGCGGAGGTCGCTGAGGGGGTCGCCGTCGGCGATGGTCTCGTCGCGGCGGCGGGCATGGAGGCGGCGCAGGGCGGCCTGGTCACCGAGAGCGAGGTCGGCGAGGAGAAGCTCATCGCGGAACTGATGGGCACGGGCGAG
>DAOUID010000338.1:0-3929 GCA_034428315.1 Dehalococcoidia bacterium | reverse complement strand
TCACCCGCAAGGATGTGCAGGCCCTCGTCGATGAGCGAGAGCGCGAAGCCGCCGCCGCCGACGGCATCCCGCCCGCCGCCGCGCCCCTGCCCCTCCCGGAGGGAGAAGTCGTTCCAACGCCCGAGGTCGCGACAGTGGCCGCTTCCGACGCCTACGACGTCGTTCCACTCTCCGCTACCCGCCGAAAGATCGGCGAGAACATGGTCCGCTCGACGACCGAGGCGCCGCAGGCCTGGATGATGGTCGAGGCCGACGTCACGGGGCTCGTCGACCTTCGCGCCCGCGAGCGCGAGCGCTTCGTCGGCGTCGACCTCACCTACCTGCCCTACTTCGCCTCGACCGTCGCCCACACGCTCACCGACTTCCCCGAGCTCAACGCTCGCTGGCACGGCGACGAGCTGCGCCGCTACCGGCGCGTCAACCTCGGCATTGCCATCGCCACCGAGCGCGGGCTCGTCGTTCCCGTCGTGCCCAACGCCCGCGACCTCAGCGTCGCCGGCCTCGCGCGTCGCATCGACGACCTCGTCACCCGCGCCCACGCCGGCAAGCTCCGCCTCGAGGACATCGAGGAGGGCACCTTCACCGTGAACAACACGGGCGCCTTCGGTTCCATCGCCTCGAAGCCGATCGTGAACCACCCCCAGGTCGGCATCGTCACCATGGAGCGCGTCGTCCGCCGACCCGTGGTCGTGGAGGGCGACGCCATCGCCATCCGCTCGATGATGAACGTGGCCCTCAGCTTCGACCACCGCGCCCTCGACGGCGCCGAAGCGGGCGGCTTCCTCGCCGCCCTCAAGGAGCGCCTCGAAGCGCTGGGCTAGCTCACCCCAGCCAGCGGTGGGGGCGCGAGCGCAGCTCGCCCAGCCCCAGCTCCTCGCAGAACGCCTGCCAGGGCTCGCGCGGGACCCCCAGCCACTCCAGGTCGGCGAACTCCTGCGGGATGGGCGCATCCCGCCGCAGCGTCGCCAGCGTCTTGAAGAGCGCCGCTTCCTCCCGGCCCTCGCGCAACGACCTGGCCAGGCGGCCCGCCCCCCGCGGCTGCACCGCCCAGTCCCCGTGCGCCTCCGGGATCGCCTCCAGGTGCAGGTAGTGCGCGAGCACCGTCGCCGTCGACTTCGCGCCCCAGCCCGGCAGCCCGGGGAAGCCGTCGGCGGAGTCGCCCACCAGTGAGAGGTAGTCGGGAATCGACTCCGGCCCGACGCCGAACTTCTCGCGCACGCCCTCCGCGTTCGTCGTCACGCCCTTGCGGCGGTCGAGCATGACGACGTGATCGCCGTCGACGCACTGCGCCAGGTCCTTGTCCGGCGAGGCGAGGATGACCTGCTCGGCCTCTTCCGCGAATCGCGCCACGCCCGACGCCATCCCGTCGTCCGCCTCGAACTCGCGCATCCGCCAGACCGTCACGCCCAGCGCCTCCAGCGCGTCCTCGGCCAGCGGAAACTGCGCCAGCAGCTCCTCGGGAACGCCCGCGTCCGTCTTGTAGCCCTCGTACAGCTCGTTGCGGAACGAGTGCACGACCGTATCGGTCGCCGCCGCGATCGCCAGCGGCTCCTGCTCCCGTAGCAGCGCGATCGTGCTCGCCGCGATGCCCGCGACCGCCCCCACCTCCCTCCCGTCCGGCGCCGTCCGCGGAGGCGCGCCGAAGTACGCGCGGAACAGCTCGTAGGTGGCGTCGAGCAGGACGAGCCGCACGGCTCCCCCCTCCTAGCGCTGGTAGACGATGTCGTCCGTCGAGTGCTGTCCTTGCGTAAAGGCGGGCGCTCCCGGCCACGTCTCCGTCACCGGGTCGTAGCGGGTGTAGTCGTGCACCACCGTCCGCCGCAGGATGCGCCACTCCCCGTTCCGCCGTTCGAACCGATCGACGTACCGGCCTCCCCAGAGGAAGTCCACGTCGACCTTGCCCTCGCCGGCCGGGATGCGGTGCCGAGCCAGGCAGTACGACTCGCACCAGGCGAAGTCGCCATCGATGTCGATGATCACGTTCCCCACGCGGTGCTGCGTGAAGCGGTAGGCGCCGAGACCGTTCGGAGCGTTCGCCGCGAACGCCTCGGGGGTCGTCTCGTCGCCGTAGCGAAGGACGGCGTCGGGGTGGAAGCAGCTCTTCAGCAGTTCGGGGTCGATGCGATCGATGGCGCGTGCGTACAGCATGAGCACGCGCGTGATGTCGCGCTCCGCGATGAGCGTGTCGATTGTGGTTGGGCTGGCAGTCTCGGTGGCCATGGGCGCCTCCCGCCGCGAGGGTGGGGTGATTCTAGCGCCCGCCCGTGGCGGAAGTTACGCCAGCCGCTCCTGGAGGGTCAGGCGCCTGACAATGCGCCACCGTCGGTACCACATGGGCCCCGTGGGTCGGCTCGGCGGACCCGCCATCGCGAAGAAGATGGTCCCGAGCCCCGCGATTACCGCCAGCACGGTGAAGCCGCGCTCGTAGTCGCCGAAGGCGTCCGCCATCGCCCCCGCGATGATCGGCCCGGACATCATCCCGAACATCACGATCAGCGAGGAGAAGCCCATGATCTTGCCGAAGTCCCGGCGGCCGAAGTAGTCCGCCCGCAGCGCCTGCTGCATCGGCCCTCGCGTTCCCCACACGATGCCGTTGATCATGGCGAAGAGGGCGATCATCCAGAAGCCGACCGCGTAGGTGACCAGCAGCAGCGCGACCACGTGCCCGACCATGCAGGCGGCCAGCATCACCCGCTTGTTCAGCCGGTCCCCGAGGTAGCCGCCGCCTATCTGCCCGACCAGCTGGAAGGCCGTCATCATCAGCACGATCAGGCTCGAGATGAAGGCCGAGTAGCCGAGGTTCTCGAGGTGCAGCACGAGGTGGACCATGAACGCCCCGATGATGAGGACGGCCGCCCCGTGTCCGATCGAGATGAACCAGAAGGTCGGGCTGCGCAGCGCCTCCCCCGTGGTGAAGTCCTCGTTGGCGGGGATCACTACGGGCCCGCCCCCCGGCGCAGGCCGTGGGGTCGCCACCGGCGGGGGCTCGCCGTCGATCGTGTCGCCCCGGTCCTCCGGCCGGTGATGGATGAAGGTCGCGACGACCTGTCCCACGACGAAGATCACGACCCCCGCCACGAGGGACGTGGCCCGCCAGCCGAACTCGTCCATGGCGAGCACAACCAGGAAGACGAGCAGGCCACCGACCGAGAAGCCCGCCGACATCAATCCCAGGGCCAGCGAGCGCTTCCGCTCGAACCAGTTCACGACGGCCACGACCAGCGTCACGAACCCGGCCATGCTCGCGCCTATGGCGATCAGGAAGTAGGTCAGGAAGAACGTCGTCACCGAGTCGACGAAGCTGAAGAGCACGAACCCGAGCCCGGTGGAGGCGATGCCGAGGCGAATCATGATCCGCGGCCCGAAGCGGTCGATCGCCCACCCCTGGATCGGTCCCAGCACCCCGCTTTCGATCCGCGTCATTGCGAACGCGAGCGAAAACGTGGTCTTGCTCCACTTGAACTCTTCCTCCAGCCGCTCAACATAAAAGCCGAAAGCGTGGAACATGAAGAGGCCGAGGACGGTCTGGATCAGGAAGCCGCCGGCGACCATCCACCAGCCGTAGAAGACTCCTTCTCGCAGAGAAGAGACCCGTTGTCGAAGAGGCGTGAGCTCCGGGCGCACCACCCCACAAGATAAGCGCTGACCGTTCTTGCCGCCGGGAGGTCGATTTCCGGGAGAGCGGCGTCGCTGGTAAGCCCCGTTACGCTGGCATGTCCGCCCGGGTGACAGAATGTCCCCATCCACGCGAAGCAGGAAGCGACTCCCATGCACCCTCACGCACGGCTCCTCTCAATCCTGATTTCGATAGCGATCCTCGGTGCGCTCCTTGTCGCAGCCTGTGGCGACGACGAGGAGGCTCCTGCCGCCACCCCCACCGCGGAAGCCACCGAGGCCTCCGAGCCCACCGCACCACCCCCCACCGCAAC
>DAOUID010000337.1:0-9948 GCA_034428315.1 Dehalococcoidia bacterium | reverse complement strand
CGAAGTAGCAGAGGGTGTTGTAGAGCGTCCCGCCGGCCTGCTCGGTCACGCCGATGACGACGGCGGCGCGGGCGCGCTTCGCGGCCTCGCCGAGGGCGTCGACCTCGGGGCCGGGAATCTCGACGCTGTTCTCGACCAGCTCGCGGTAGAGCTGGCGGACGGCGCGGTTCGGTCGCTGCTCGGTGCACCAGTAGGGGTAGCCGGGAAGCCACGCCTCGGGCAGGACAATGAGGCCAGCGCCCTCACGCGCGGCGTCGTCGATAGCCTCGATGGCCAGCGCGAGGCCAGCCTGCAAGTCGCCCCAGGCGGGGGCGCGCTGCACGGCGGCAGCGATGTAGGGCTGGGGGAGGGCCTCGGGCATGGAGTCACTGTACAGGGACCATGTCCACGAGGTGGTAGATTGGTTGCGTGCCTCAGCCAGTGACCTACGACCCCGACGCCGACGTCCTTTGCGTCCGCCTTATTGACGGCGAGTCAGTGGCGCGGCAGACGTTCATTGACGACCTTCGGATCGTCGACCACTCGGAGGACGGCTCGGTCATAGGAGTCGAGTTCGTGGGCGCGAGTGACGGTGTCGAACTCGCCGACGTGCCCTTCGCACAGAAGATCGAGGAGTTGATCGGCAACAGCGGGCACTCGTTCCGCATCCTCGTGTAGCCGCCCCAACCCCCCGTTCCGGACGGGCTGCTAGACTCGCGCCCGTGAAGGCGGAGATTGTCGCGATCGGCACCGAGATCCTGCTTGGCGAGATCGTCGACACGAACAGCGCCTGGATTGCCCAACAGCTCCCCGCCCTCGGCATCGACCTCAACCACACGAGCGTGGTGGGGGACAACCTCGATCGCGTCACGGGAACACTGCGGCGGGCCTGGGAGCGTTCCGACCTCGTGATCACGACGGGCGGTCTGGGCCCGACGGAGGATGACCTCACGCGCGAGTCGATCGCCAACCTCCTGGGCGAGGAGCCGCACATCGTGCCCGAGCTGGAGGAGCGGCTGCGGTCGTTTTTCTCGCGGCGGGGCATCGAGATGCCGGAGACGAACATCAAGCAGGCGTGGCTCATCCCGAGCGCGCGCGTGATCGACAACCCGCGCGGGACCGCGCCGGGGTGGTGGACGGAGCGGGACGGCCGCGTGATCGTCTCGATGCCGGGCGTGCCCCCGGAGATGGAGCGCATGTGGATGCACGAGGTCGCGCCCCAGCTGGAAGGGCGCTCCGGCTCCGTGCTCGTGACGCGCACGCTGAAGACGGCGGGCATCGGCGAGGGGACCGTCGACGAGATGGCGCGGCCCGTCTTCGACATGCCCGGCATCGGCGTGGGGACGTACGCACGCGCCGACGGCGTGCACCTGCGCATCGGCGCGAAGGCGGCGACGCTCGAGGAGGCGCAGGGGCTCATCGAGCCGGTCGAGCGCGAGCTGGACGCGATCTTCGGGAACGCGATCTGGGGTCGCGACGAGGACACCCTCGAGGGGTTCATCGCGCGGACGCTGCGGGAACGCGGCCAGAGGGTCGGGACGCTGGAGACGGCCACCGGAGGCCTCCTCGCGAGCACCCTGAGCGACGCGCCCGAGGCGCGCGGCTCGTTCGCGGGCGGGCTCGTCTCGGCGGGTTCGGACGAGGAGTTCGCCGGCGTCGCCGCGGAGACGGCGGAGGCGATGGCCGCCGCCGCACGAGAGCGGCTCGGGAGCGACTACGGCGTCGGGATTACGGCCTCGCTCGAAGGGGACGCCACGGTCGAGCAGCCGGGGACGTTCTTCGTGGCGGTTGCCGGCCCTGCCGGGGACCGGCGCTCGATGAAGATGGTCATGGCCCAGGGGCGCGCGGCGACGAAGCGGCGCGCCATCACGACAGCATTGATGCTGCTGCGGAGCAGCATCCTGGAAGAGGAGTAACCACCATGGACAACGCCGAGATCGTGCGGAACTTCTGCGCGGAGTGGGACGCGCCCGCTCCGGACGGGGACACGCTTGCCTCGTACTTCACCGAGGATGCCCTCTACCACAACATCCCCATGGACCCGATCAGCGGGCGCGACAACATCGCAACCGCGCTCGGGGGCATGTCGGGGATGATGGTGAGCAAGGGCTGGGATGTGCTCAACATCGTGGCGGAGGGCGACGTCGTGATGACAGAGCGCATCGACAAGTTCGACGCGAACGGGAACGCAGTGGCGCTGCCGGTGATGGGCGTGTTCGAGCTGCGGGACGGGAAGATCGCGTCCTGGCGCGACTACTTCGACCTGGGGACGTTCCAGACGCAGATGTCGGGGGGCTAGGACCCCGGCACGCCCGAGTCTCCGGCGACCGCCTCAAGGATGGGCAGGGCATCGGCGATGCGCTCGATGCGGTGGATGTTGGCGGCCTCGACGCCGCGATTGCGGGGCCAGTCGATGAGGAAGACGTGGGGGATGCGCTCGGCGAGAAGGAGGGCGGTGTTGGGATCGTCCTCGAAGTGGGCGAGGGGCTGCAGGGGAGGGATGACGCGCGCCTTGAAGGCGGAGGAGCGTTCGCGCCAGGAGCTGCGCAGGCGAATGGGCGGCGAGGCCCCGAAGGTGCGCGTGATCCAGTCCTCGGTGAGGGGACGGGCGCCCTCGCCACGGGCGGAGACGACGGCGCACTCGAAACGGTCGGCGACGGCCTGGAACCCCTCGACGGCGCCCGGCATGGGCTTGCGGCGGAGGTAGAGCCAGCGCTCGACGGGCCAGGTGGGGCGGGGGAAGCGGGGCGGCGAGGCGGCGTCGGCGCTCAGGCCGCCGGGGTTGATGCCCCAGGGGTTGCGGCAGAGGACGCCATCGATATCGAAGGTGACGAGCGGTCGCGAGCGGCCCACACGGTGAATGCTACGGCTGCTTCGCGTCTGGCGCTTCACGCGGCCCGTGCGGTAGCCTTCCGACATCACGCCCGGGCGCTACGGGCCCGGAGCGGGGGGTGGCAGGAGTGCTCTTTTCGGTACGGCTGGTTTCGAGGCAGCCCGCGGACCTCGATGCGGAGGCCTGGCAGGGCGTCGTCGCCCAGCAGCTGGCAGCGACGAAAGCGCTCCGGGACGAGGGGAAGATCAAGGCAATCTACCGCGAGACGGGCGTTGGCGTCCTGGCCATCTTCGACGTGGCGGACGCGGCCGAGATGGACCAGATCCTCGCGGGGTTGCCGATGGGCCGCTACTTCAGCAGCGTCTCCGCGAACGCCATCTGGGACATGGGTCCCGCGCTTGAGAACGCGTAACGCCGATGTCACCGGTTGACGCGGATACCTTCAAAGACGCACTGGCCTCCTGGGCCTCCGGCGTCACAGTGCTGACGACCGAGCACGAGGGGCAGGTGTACGGCATCACCGCATCGAGCTTCTCGACGCTTTCGATGGACCCATTGCTGGTGCTGGTCTGCATCCAGAACGGAAATCACCTGGAGCGGATGGTGCCGGCCTCGGGGAAGTTCGCGGTGAGCGTGCTGGCCGAAGGCCAGGACGGCGCCTCCAACCATTTCGCCGTCTCGGGACGGGACCCGGGACCGGACCTCGACGGCTACGACACGTTCACCGACCAGACCGGCTGCCCCATCCTGACGGGGTCGATCGCGCACCTCGATTGCGAGCTGGAGACGATCGTGCCGGGCGGAGACCACGTCATCGCCCTGGGACGCGTGGTCGGGGCCGCTTCGGACCCCGACAGGGAGCCGCTGCTCTACTTCCGGCGGGGCTACCACGAGCTCGATTGAACCGGAGCCGCGTCGGTTCGTGATACTTTGCACAGGCGCAGGCAGGCGCGTACGATCCGCTTCCGTGGAGGGTAGGTCGTGTCGGTAGGGCTGGCGATCGTCGGAGTATCGATCCTCGGGACGTGGGGGATCGCGACGATCTCTCTCATCGTGGGCGGCATCGTCTTGCTCGTGGCCCCGGCCGATATCGAGACGACCTCGAGCGCGCTGGCCGTCGGCATTTTCCTGTTGATCGCCGGGTTGATCTCGGGTGGCCTGATGCAGGTCATCGCCATGCCCCTCATGGGCCTGGACCCGCCGCTCCCGGTGAAGGCGAAAGACAACATCCCGCACGAGCGCATGCAGGGCTGGGCGAACGCGGGTCCGCTGCGCAGCTTCCCCGATGGCATCGCCACGGAGGTGCGGCTGCACAGCTTCCGCGTCGCCATCGTGCGGCAGGGCGAGGAGGCGTACGCCATGGCGGCGCTCTGCCCCCATGCCCGGCTGCCCCTGGGCAGCTTCCCGGGCGCGCCGATCAAGCCCGAGCCGGTCCGCGACGGGTGCGTGATGTGCCCCTTCCACGGCGCCCGCTTCGACGTCTCGAACGGGAACGCCGTTCGCCAGCCATTCGCCAGCGAGTTCAACGCAAACCATCCGTTCCTTGGAGCGTTCCAGTCGAAGCTGTTCTTCTGGAACAAGGGCGCGGAGGACATCCAGACCTACCCCGTGCGGATCGAGAACGACGAGGTCATCGTCGGGCTGCCCCGCTAACGAGGCTCTTTCGGCTCCGCCCGGGTGCGGAGCAGCGCGCTAATTTCCCGCCGAGGTGCGACCGTGGCTGACGTAACCGAGAGCAAGATCACCGACGAACACCGCGCGATGATCGGGCAGAAGAGCGACCCCATCGAGGTCGTCCCGAGGACGGAGGATGCGCAGCGGATGCGCGACCTTTTGGACGACGGCGACCCTCGCTGGGCGGACGGCACGGGCATCGCGCCGCCGTACATCCTGGCGATGATGGAGCCGCGCCTGCCGGCCGAGCTCTCCCCGCAGGTGCTCTCGAGCGGCATCCTGACGCAGACAGAGTGGAAGTTCAGCCAGCCGATCAAGCTGGAGGAGCCGCTGCAAGCGGTGACGCAGCTGATCGACGTGCGCGACCGGCTGGGGGGGCGCTACGGCTACAGCGTGCTCGTGATGTTCCAGACCTCGTACCTGAACAGCGACGGAGAGGAGGCGGCCGCCTCGCTGCGCACGATCACGCAGTTCGACCGGCCGGAGTCCTAGGCATGAGCCAGCGCTACTTCGAGGACATCGCCACCGACGACGAGCTGGAGCCGCTGGAGCGGCTTCCGACCGAGGACAAGGCAGTCGAGTTCTTCGGGCGCGACAACCCCACCAACCCCGCCTTCGGCGACGCCGAGGCGGGGCGGCGCATGGGCTTCGGCGGCGCGCTGGTGCCGGGACTGCTGAAGCTCTCGTGGATCACGAACTACGTGGGGGCCTGGGCGGGTTCCGAGGCGAATCTGCGCAGCGTGCGCGTGGCCTTCCGGCGCCCCGACATCGCGGGGAAGCCGCTGGTGCTGGCCGGCCGCGTGGTCGACAAGCGCCAGGAGGACGGCGCCAACGTCGTCGAGCTCGAAATCGTGACGCTGGCGGACGACCAGCCCACCGTGCGCGGGAACGTCCAGGTCGAGATCCCCTCGCGACCGTAGGCTGGCCCCCATGCCCCTCCCGCTCGAAGGCATCCGTGTGCTGGAAGTGGGCACGTTCGTCTCCGCGCCCTACTGCGGGCGGCTGTTCGCGGGCTACGGGGCGGAGGTCGTCAAGATCGAGCCGCCGGGCGGCGACATCGCCCGCGCCCACGGGCCGTTCAAGGACGGCGAGCCCAACCCCGAAACGAGCGCGCTCTTCCTCTACCTGAACACGAGCAAACGGTCCGTCGAGCTGGATCTCGGGACGCAGGCGGGACGGGACGCCCTGCTGCGGCTGGCCGCGGACGCGGACGTCCTGATCGAGAACTACCGGCCCGGCGACGCCCGCGCCCTCGGGCTCGACCACGAGCGGCTACGGGCCGTGAACCCGCGGCTGGTGGTCGTCTCGATCACGGCGTACGGGCAGGACGGGCCGTACGCCGAGTACCACTCGAACAACCTGATCGCCTTCGCCATGGGCGGCCAGATGTTCCTGACGGGCGATCCGGACAGGAGCCCCGTGAAGAACGGCGGCTACCAGGCCGACTACCAGGGTGGGTTGAACGCCTTCTCGGCGGCGAACCTGGCGCTGCTGGCGGCGGAACGCGACGGCGAGGGGCAGCACGTCGACATTAGCGTGCAGCACTGCATGGCGCCGATCCTGGAGGCGGGCATCCCGTTCTACGCCTACAACGGTCTCTGGCTGGGACAGCGCCGCGGGAACCTGATGTCGAGCTCGATGGCGATCTATCCCTGCCTCGACGGGCAGGTTGGGGTGCACGTGATGGCCCGCAACTGGCCCAACTTCGCGGAGGCGACGGGGCACCCCGAGTGGCTTGAGGACGAGCGCTACGCGACGGCCGAGTCACGTCGCGCCCACGACGACGAGCTGATGGCGGAGCTGATCACGTGGGCCTCCGCGCTGGGCAAGAAGGAGGCCTACGCCCTGGGCGGGGAGTACCGCGCCCCGATCACGTTCATCCACACCATGGAGGACCTGCTGGACAGCCCGCAGCTGGCCGCGCGCGGCTTCCTGCGCCGGATCGAGCACCCGGTCGCGGGGGAGGCGTCCTATCCCGGCCCTCCCTGGTGGATGGGCCCGGACGCCTGGCGCGACGGGCGGGCGCCCCTGCTCGGGGAGCACACGAGCGAGGTGCTGGCGGAGGCGGGCCTGTCGGAGGCCGACATCGCCATCGCATTGGGGGCGGGCGCATGAGCGAGTTCGCACGGGCGGTGGCCTTCTTCGATCGCTGCGACGACGCGGTGTTGCTGCACGAGCTGTCCGCAATCGTGGCGCGGAGGACGAAGCGATTCGTGGCGAAGGCGATCGCGAAGGGCGGGGAGGACGCCATCCCCGCGCCGGCCGAGCCGCCGCCGGCGGCGGCGCCGGCGAGCGAACGGGACGCGCGCGGGCTGGTGGAGGAAACGAACGACTTCGCCGAGCTCCAGGCGCTGGCGCGGGCCATCGGCCGGCGAACGGAGACGCTCGAGATCGCGGCGTCGGCGCAGTTCCCGGTGGGCGCGCGCATCGAGGTGCCGAAGCGGGTCGCCTTCCCACCGCCCGAGGAGTGGGTCGCGGGGACTGTCGCGACGACGGGCACGATGCTCCGGGTGGAGCTCGACAGCGGCAAGCGCTGGGAAGGTCCGCCCAGCCTCGCCCGACCGGTGGGGTCCCCATGACGGCGCCGCTCGCTGGCATCCGCGTGGTCGACCTGACGATGGTGTGGGCGGGGCCGCTCGGCACGCGCCTGCTGGGCGACTACGGGGCGGAAGTGATCAAGGTGGAGGGGCCCGGCCAGTGGGACTTGCTCCGGGGCCTGGGAGGCATCCCCCGCACGACCCCGCGCTGGTACAACCGCGCCGCCTACTTCAACCACAACAACCGCAACAAGTACTCGACGGCGATCGACCTGCGCCAGCCGGCGGGCCGCGACGTGCTGCTGAAGCTGCTTTCCAAGAGCGACGTGCTGGTCGAGAACTACCGGGCGAACGTGATGGACAACCTCGGGCTCAGCTTCGAGGAGGTGCGGGCGGCGAACCCGCGCATCGTCTACGTGTCGATGCCGGGGCACGGCAAGACGGGACCGGAGTCGAACTACGTCACCTACGGGACGAACGTGGAGCAGCTCGCGGGGCTCGTCTCGATCTCCGGCTACGAGGGCGGCGAGCCGCTGAAGACAGGGTTCAGCTACGGCGATCCGACCTCCGGGATCGCGGTGCCGGCGGCGGTGGCGCTCGGGCTGCGGCAGGTGAAACGCACGGGCGAGGGCGTACACATCGACCTCGCGCAGCGCGAGAACCTGACCGGCTTCGTGGGCGAGTACCTGGTCGACTACAGCATGAACGGCGAGCTTCGGGCGCCGGCGGGCAACACCCATCCCCACCATGCGCCACACGGGGTCTACCGCTGCGCGGGCGAGGACAGCTGGATCACGATCGCCTGCGAGACGGACGATCAGTTCACGGCGCTCTGTCGGGTAGTTGGGCAAGAGGAGCTTGCGGACGACGCCCGCTATTCGACGGCGGCGGCGCGCAAGGCGAACGAACACGACCTCGACGGGGCCATCGAGGAGTGGACGAGCGGGCAGGGCCACTACGAGGCGATGCACATTCTCCAGCGGCACGGGGTGCCGGCGGGCGCGGTGCTGACCATCCCCGAGGTGATGAGCGACCCCCAGCTACGGTCGCGGGGCGCCTGGTCGGAGCAGGTCCACCCGGACGCGGGCACGTGGGAGGTGGAGACACCGCCCTGGAAGCTGACCCGCACACCGGGTCACGCGCGCATCCCCGCGCCCGGCTTCGCGGAGCACAACACTTACGTCTTCCGGGATCTGCTGGGGCTCAGCGAGTCGACGATCGCGCAGCTCTACGCCGACGGGGTCACCGCGGACGAGCCAAACGTGCGGTCACACACCTAGTTCTCGCCAGCGCCGTCCTCTGATTCTTCGGACTCGCCGTTCTCTTCGCCGTCCCCGGCGCCCTCACCGTCGTCCTCGCCATCGCCGTCCGCCTCGGGGGTGGGGGCGTCCGCGCGGGGGGTGCGGGTAATCGTGACGGACTCGATAACGTCGCCCTGGACGAGCGCGAGCACGACGTCCATGCCTTCGACGACGCGCCCGAAGGGGTAGAACCGATCCCCCCGCGTGTTGTCGAAGTCGAGGGCGGGGTTGTGCTTCAGGTTGATGAAGAACTGGCTGCCGAAATAGGGCTGGCCCGCCCCCTTCGCCATCGCAACCGTGCGGGCCTCGTTGCGAATCTCGTTCGGTTCGTCGGCGGTGGTGTAGCCGGGGCCGCCCCTGCCGGTACCGGTGGGGTCGCCGCCCTGCACGACGAAGTCCTCGACGACGCGGTGGAAGGCGATGCCGTCGAAGAACCGGTTTTCCGCGAGGAAGACGAAGCTGTTGACGGTGTTGGGGGCGTCTTCGGCGAAGAGCTCGATGACGATGTCGCCCTTCGCCGTGGTGATGGTGGCCGTATAGGTCTCGGTCAGCTCGTTGATGACGTAGTCGGCGGCTTCGAAGTTGCGCACGATCACGTCCGGATCCTCGGTCGGCTCGCCGGCGACGGGCTCTTCGGTGGGCGGAGGGGTGGGGAGGTCTTCGATGTCGGCGTCGCCCCCTCTGTTCGGCAAGAAAGCGGCGAGCGAGATGCCGGCAACCATGAGCACCACGCCAACCGCGGCGAACGTGGCGAGCGCCGCCCGTCCGGTGAACAGGTTCATGGGGAAGCCGGGCTTGTACGACTGGCCCTGGCCACCGCTGACGTAGCGACGCTCGCGGCGGGCGCGCTGGCCCCGGTGCTGCTGGCGTCGACGTCTAGGGGGCATGGCGGCCCTCGGTGCGCGGTCGTGTCGCTGGTGTCATCGCTGCGGCTGCGAGTATACGAAGGCGCTGGCTAGGCGAAACATCGGGGAGCTCAGCCGCCATCGTGCCCGAGCCTGGCCAGCTCCTCGCGCGTGACCTCGCGGTCGTCCCAGGGGATGGACTCCCCGCCAAGCTCGATCGAACGCTCGTGGCCCTTGCCACAGATAACGACGCTGTCCCCCGGCTCGGCGCGAGCGAGGGCGGCGGCGATGGCCTCGCGGCGGTCCTCGACTTCGATGAAGTCCCGCCCGCGGACACGCCCGGCTTCCTCGGCGTGGCGGCCGATCTCACGCACGATGGTGGCGGGATCCTCGCCACGGGGATCCTCGTTCGTGAACACGGCGAAGTCGGCGCCCTCGGCGGCGGCGCGACCGACGCCGAAGCGGCGGCCGGGGTCGCGTTCTCCCGCGGCGCCGGCCACGATGATCAGCTGGCGCTCGGCGAGCTCCCGCAGGACGGAGAGGACCTTGCGCACGGAGTCGCCGGTATGGGCGTAATCGACGACGACGCTGAAGGGCTGGCCCATGTCGATGCGCTCCATGCGGCCGGGCACGCCGTGGCAGGCGGCAAGGCCGCGACCGATGGCCTCGGGCTCGATGCCGAGGGCGAGGGCCGCGCCGGCGGCAGCGAGCGAGTTAGCGACGTTGAAGAGGGCGGGCATGCGGATCTCGGTGCCGACCTCGGCGCCGGGGAGGGCGAG
>DAOUID010000336.1:0-3162 GCA_034428315.1 Dehalococcoidia bacterium | reverse complement strand
GCGCCCAGCGTGTCCAGCGTCTTGCCGTTCACGGCCACCCGGCCGGCCACGATCATCGCCTCCGCCGCCCGCCTCGACGCCACGCCCGCGTTCGACAGGATCTTCTGCAGCCGTTCAACCGCCACGACGCCACCTGCCCAGCGCCCCGCGCGCTGCCGCGAACGTCAGCACCAGGCTCGCGCCCGCCACCGCTCCCAGCGCGATCCAGGGCGTCCGGCTCCCCGACTCCCGCTCGAACCGAACCGGCAGCGGCACGGGCGTCGCGGCAGGTTCCGTGGCGGCGCCGGTGGTGGTCGGCGCTGCCGCGGGCGAAGGGGTCGTGGTGAGCGTGGGGGTGGCCGTGGCCGTCGGTTCCGCGAACACGTTCGGAGCGCCCGGCGACGGCCGCAGCGTCTGCGCCCAGCGCCCCGGTATATCGGGGCCGCCGGAGTAGCGCGCCCCGAGCGTTGCGCCCGCCGGAGCCGCGGGTGGTGGTGAGTCCAGCACGCTCCTATTCTCCCCAAACGAGAGCGCATCGACGACTTCCCCCGCCGGGGAGACCAGCCGCACGACATCCCCGGCGTTGTTCAGGCCGTTCCCGATCGTCCCGTCCGGCGCCCGCGCGACGAGCACGTTCACCGGCAGGACCGCCATCTCCGCGGCGATTACGACGTATCCGCCCGGCGGCACCTCGACGGCCGGGAGCGGGTCCAGTGAGGTGGCGTCTCCGATCGCCCATCCCGCCGTGCTGACCGCCACCGTCGCGGTGTTCACCAGCTCGACCCACTCGTAGGCGCCGTCCACTCCCGGCTCGACCGGGTCCGCCAGGACCTCCGACACGCGCAGCGCCGGCGGGCCGGCGGCCTCGCTCGTCGCCGTGGCGGCCGGTGTGCCCGACGAGACCGTCTCGCGTGCATGGGGCGTCGCCGCTGCGCGTGTCGGATCCGGTATGGAAGCGGGTGTGGCGGTGGGAGTGGGGCGTGGAGTCGGGGAGGCAGTCGGCGCAGTGGTTGGAGTGGGCGTGGCGGAGGGAGTTGCCGTCGTGGTGGGTGTTGCGGTGGGCGTTGCCGTCGGTGTCGGCGTCGCGGTGGGCGTGGGTGCCTGCCCGATCCCGAATGACGCCTCGTCGAACGCGACCAGGACCGTCTCCGCCGACGCTGGCTGCAGCATCAGCCGCAACACCGCCGACCGCGCCCCCTCCGGGGCCTGCGCCGGCCCCACCGTGACCCGGCCCCACCGGCCGCTCCCCGCCCGCTCTCCCGTGACCGTGCTCAGCTGCCGTCCGCTCCCGTCCCCCGACGCGTACCACGCGATCCGCAGGAACGCCTCGCCCTCCCCCGCCACGATCCGCGCCCAGGCCGAGGCCTCGTACCACTCCCCGCCCTCGACCGTGACGGCCTGCTGGAGCCACTTCGTCCGACGCGTCAAGGAGGTCAGGACCGCCGCCCGCTCGCCCTCGAAGGGAAGCGCCGCGACCGCCAGCTCCCCTCCCCGACGCTCCCACCCCACGGCCTCGCGCTGGTTCCCCTGCTCGAAGCCGCCGTTGAAGAGCCCCGGCCCGATCGGGGGCGCTGCCGGGGTTGCGACCGCCGGCGGCGACGACGCCGGCGCGGATGTCGTCGCAGGGGGCGGGGTGCTCACCGGAACAGGGGGCGGTGGCGCGGTCTGCGCGACCCCGAGCCTGCTGACCCCACCGCAGCCCTCTCCTCCCACCACCCGCACCGCCGCGATGTAGGAGGCCGCCCCTCTCGGCGCGACGACCGTGGCGGACAGGGTCACCGGGGTCGCCCCCAGTTCCGCCTCAGCCTGTCGCGAGGCGAGCGGCGAGCTGCGGTCGTCGAGCATGGTCAGCGACAGCGCCGCGGCCTGCGCCCCGCCTCCCGGCGCGACCGTCGCCGACGCCGTGTACGTCGCCCCAACGACGGGCGTGCCAAAGACCGGCCCGCACGTTGCGGCCCCCTGGCCTCGCGCCGGGTCGCCCGCCGTCAGCAGGACCGCCGCCGGGACTGCTATCGCAACCAGCAGGACAACGCTTGTCCGCATGCATGCTTGACACTAACACGTTGGACGTTGACACCCGCCCCACCGCCCCGAACAATGCGGCCCGTCCCGGGGCTCGTCAGAGCCCGCCAGGCCAGCCTCGCGGGACGACTTTCGGCACCGCAAGGAGGCCCCCATGAAGGCCGCTGTCATGTACGGCGTCGACCAGCCCCTCGTCATCGAAAACGTCGATGTCGACGAGCCCCGCGCCAACGAGGTCCTGATCCGCACCAGCGCCACCGGCGTCTGCCACTCCGACCTCCACTTCATGGAGGGCAAGTACCCGATGGCCTGCCCCGCCGTCCTCGGGCACGAGTCCGCCGGCATCGTCGAGAAGATCGGCGCCGACGTCACCAACGTGCAGGTCGGCGACCGCGTCGTCGTCGCCTTCGTCGCCTCCTGCGGCTTCTGCGACAACTGCGTCCAGGGACGCCCCTTCATCTGCATCAACACCAACCGCCTCGGCCGCCAGGACCGCCTCAGCATGGGCGGCCAGGTCGTCACCCAGTTCGCCGGCATGTCCGCCTTCGCCGAGCAGCAGCTCGTGACCGACACCGCCCTCGTGCACGTCCCCGACGACGTGCCCATGGAGGCCGCCGCCCTCGTCGGCTGCAGCGTCATGACGGGCGTCGGCGCCGCCACCAACACCGCCCGCGTGCAGGCCGGCCAGACCGTCGCCGTCGTCGGCTGCGGCGGCGTCGGCCTCAACGTCATCCAGGGCGCGGTCGCCGCCGGCGCCTCCCGCGTCATCGCCGTCGACATGCTCGAGAACAAGCTCGCCGCCGCCCGCGAGTTCGGCGCCACCGACGTCGTCGATGCCTCGGAGGGCGACCCCGTCGAGGCCGTCAAAGGGCTCGTCCGCGGCGGCGTCGACTACGCCTTCGAGGCCATCGGCCTCGTCAAGACGGCCGAGCAGTGCTTCGAGATGGCCAAGCGCGGTGGACGCGCCGTCGTCGTCGGCATGCTCCCCTTCGACTCCCAGGTCACGCTGCCAGGCGCAGCCTTCCTCCAGGAGAAGGGCATGATCGGCAGCTTCTACGGCTCCACCCGCCAGACCTACGACATGGCCTGGCTCATGGAGCTCTACCGCCAGGGACGCCTCAAGATCGACGAGCTCATCTCCCGCCGCTACGAGCTCGGCGA
>DAOUID010000335.1:0-2960 GCA_034428315.1 Dehalococcoidia bacterium | reverse complement strand
ATCTGCCGGGGATCGTCGAACGAGCGGATGTGGGGCAGCACCCCTTCCTCCATCCCCACGAGGAACACGACCGGGAACTCCAGCCCCTTGGCCGCGTGCAGCGTGATCAGCGTGATCGCCTCCGCCGCCCCCTCCAGCTCGTCGACATCCGCCACGAGGGCCACGTCCTGCAGGAAGCTCGCGAGGTCGGCCGCCTCGCCACCCGTGGTGTCCTCGTACTGCGCCATCACCGTGCGCAGCTGCAAAACGTTCTCCAGCCGCTCCTCCCCACCCTCGTCCCGGTCGCGCACGTAGTCGACGTAGCCGCTCTCCTGCAGCACGTGGTCGAGCAGCTCCGCCAGGGGACGGTCCCGCTCCCCGCGCATCCCCTCGACGGCGTGCACGAAGCGCCTGATCGCCGTCGCCGCCCGCGCCGCGATCCCCGGAACCGGCTCCCCCCTCGCCACAGCCTCGCAGGCGTCCCAGATGGCGAGGCCGGTCGACCCCGCGTACTCCGACAGCCGCGCGAGGGTCGTGTCGCCGATGCCCCGCGCCGGCACGTTGATGATGCGCAGCAGGCTCGCCTCGTCGAGCCGGTTGTGCACCAGCCGCAGGTAGGCGATGAGATCCTTGATCTCGCGCCGCTGGTAGAAGCGCACGCCCCCGATCAGCCGGTACGGGATGCGGTGCCGCACGAGCGCGTCCTCGATCGGTCGCGACTGCGCGTTCGTGCGGTAGAGGACCGCGATCGACCCCAGCGGCTGGTCCGTCGTGGCCAGGCGCTCCACCTCCCGCGCGACGAACTCCCCCTCCTCCTCGTCGTTGTAGGCCTCGTACTGCACGAGCGCCTGCCCGTCCTTCCGCTCCGTCCAGAGGGCGCGCTCGATGTGGCTGCGGTTGTTCTCGATGACCGCGTTGGCGGCGTCCAGGATGGGCTGCGTCGAGCGGTAGTTCTGCTCGAGCAGGTAGGTTTCCGCATCGCCGAAGTCCCGCAGGAAGTACTGCGTGTTGCGCGAGTCCGCCGCCCGCCACGAATAGATGCTTTGGTCAGGGTCGCCCACCACGCAGATGTTCCCGTGCCCCGACGCAAGCTGTTGGGCGAGCGCGTACTGCGCCGGGTTCGTGTCCTGGAACTCGTCCACGAGCACGTGCAGGTACTGCCCCGCGCGCTTCTCCTGCGCCTCCTCTGACTCGCGGAACAGCCTCACCGTCTCGACCAGCAGGTCGTCGAAGTCCAGCGCCGATGCCTCCCGCAGCCCCTGCTGGTAGCGCTCGTACGCCCGCGCCACCACCTCCTGGAAGTAGTTTTCCGATTGCCGCTTGAAGTGGTCGGCGCCCTTCATCTCGCTCTTCGCGCTCGAAATCGCCGAGAGCACCGACCGCGGCGTGAACTGCCGGGAGTCGACGTGCAGCGACGCCAGCACGCGCTTCATCAGGGCCGTCTGGTCCGCGTCGTCGTAGATCACGTAGTCGGGAGACAGCCCGATGTCTTGCCCGTGGATGCGCAGCCAGCGCGCGCACATCGAGTGGAACGTGCCCAGGTGCAGCTTCGCCGCGTCCTCGCCGAGCAGCCCTTCCGCCCGCGCCCGCATCTCGCGCGCCGCCTTGTTCGTGAACGTCACCGCGAGGATGCGCCACGGCGCCACGCGCTGCTCCCCCACGAGCCAGGCAATGCGGTGCGTGATGACGCGCGTCTTGCCGCTTCCGGGCCCCGCGAGGATGAGCTGCGCGCCCCCCGGGTGCTCCACGGCCGCGCGCTGCGCCGGGTTCAGACCCTCGACGGCCGGGGATGGACGCTGCGTGGCGGGCACCCGCCCATCGTATCGGCTCGGGCGCTCACGCGCCCGACTCTGATCAGGGGACTGAACAGTTCTTCTCGCGCGCTTACGGGGCGATGCTGTACCCTCAGGACGTGGCGGCGCCGTTGGCGCTCCGCGCGTCGAGAGCGCGGCCCGAAGGTAAGGATTCCCCGATGTTCGATTGGCCCGGCGGCTCCTGGCAGGACACCGTACGGCTCGTCCTCACGGTGCTTTCCATCTACGGCGCCATCATCTGGGTCGCTCTCATCTTCTGGGTATTCCGCGACATCCGGCAGCGCACCCGCGACCCCGTCATGCAGATCATCTCCGTGCTGCTCGTGCTCGCCGGCTTCCTGCCCGGCCACTGGATCTATCTCATCCTCCGGCCCCGCCAGACCCTCACCGAGCTCTACGAGCGCTCCCTCGAGGAGGAGGCCATCCTCCAGGACCTCGACGACCAGAAAGCCTGCCCCGCCTGTCGCCGGCGTGTCCGCGACGACTATCTCGTTTGCCCCTTCTGCCTGGTCGAACTCAAGGAACGCTGCGAGGCCTGCGACAAGGCCCTCGACTTTGGCTGGCTGGCCTGTCCGTATTGCGGCCACGAGAAGGCCCCTGCCATCGCCCCAGGTCCCGCCCCCAACCACATCGGCGAGGAACAGCGCCCCGGCGCCCTGGGCGGCCTCGTCCGCCGCTCCACCTCGCTCGTCCGCCGCCGCGACGGCTAGCCCAGCGCCGCCGCCACACGCTCCGAGAGCGTTGTCGCCCCCAGCAGCTCCGACATCCGCTCCAGCTTCCGCTCCCCGTGGAACCGCGTGCGGTCGAAGATGCCCTCCAGCGCGATAACCGTGTTCTCGGTGTCCGTGCGTGAGAGCATGACGGGCACCCCGCGCGCCGCCGCGGCGTCGAAGAGGTACTCGCTGGGACGCCGGCCGCCCGTCAGGATGAGGCAGGCCGGCTCCGTCGCCAGCGCCGCCAGGTGCTGGTCCGTCTTGTCGAAGCGCACCACCACCGCCTTCGAGTCGAAGCGCTCCAGGTACGGTTGCCCGGAGTCCGAGCCGATCGGCGCAATCACCAGGTGGTCGCAGGTCGGGTCGAGCCCCTCGCCCTCCACCAGCGTCTCCGCCCGCAGCGCCGCCTGCGCCTCCGAGACGCTGAAGCCCGCGAGGGTGCGGTCCTCGGCGA
>DAOUID010000334.1:0-5398 GCA_034428315.1 Dehalococcoidia bacterium | reverse complement strand
ATAAAATACAGAATCATTGGTTCGTGTTTGTGAATAGTATTGCATTTGCTGGCTTCGTTTTGTTGGGTTTTCTCCTTCTCTTACAGAAGGAACCCCCTCGATCTCGACCTGCCTTCCAAGCGCGAACGCCACCACCAGGGCAGCGCCCGCCAGCAGGGCGAAAGCGGCCCCCGTCCCCCGGTAGCCCGACCCGTCTCCCACAATCCGTTGGCCGGCGACGAACACCAGCACGCTCATCCCCGCCCCCGTGAGCCCCGCCCCCGCGAACCACCAGCGTCCTTCGTCCAGCAGCACGAGCGGCATCGCGAACGCAAGCAGGGCCGCGAGTGGCGCCGCAATCCAGTAGCCCGCCACCACCGACCGCCCCGCGTTTCGCAGCGCGCGCGCCCAGAACGGCAGCGTGATCGACGCGAGCGTCGCCGCGCCCAGTCCCAGCGCCATCACCACCAGCGGCGCCAGGACCCACACGAGCTCGTCGGTGAACTGCGCCATCGGCGCTCCCAGCACGAGCCCCGCTCCGCAACCCGCCGCCATCAGCGCGAGCGTGTCCGCCCCGCCGGCAGCGGCTGCCCCGACCTCCGACGTCTCCTCGTCATCGTGGCCATCCACGGAGTCGCTCGCCGCCAGCAATCTCGCGGTCAGCGCCGTGAGCGCCGCTCCTGCCCCCGCGCCCAGCACGAGGAAGCCAGCCTCCCCGCCCGGCACGTCCGCGAACCTCGTGGCGATGCCGTACAAACCCGCCACCCCCGCGACCGCCAGCGCCCCGCCCAGGAGCGCGGGCGCCGCCCCCGACCAGAGCGTGACCGCCAGCGCCTGGCGCAGCGTCCGGTCGGCGGCCGTTGCCGCGCGCTCGCTGGCGCGCTGCCCCAGCGCCACGCCGACCCCCACTGTCACGGCTGCCGCGAGCGCTCCCACCACCACCGAGAGCCCTGCCACCGCGCCGGACTCGACGCCGTCCCGGTACGCCCCCACCGCCGCTCCCAGTCCCGCGCCGGCCGCCAGCGCCGCCGTCATGCTCAGCGTGACGAAGCGCCAGACGAACGAGCTGGCCCGCTCCCGTGTGCGTTCGGCGGCCTCGGCCACGGCCTCGCTGGGCAGCGTGCGCAGGAGAATGTCCAGTGCAAACCAGGTCGCGAAGAGGAGGGCGACCGCCCCTGCGAGCGGAATCGCGAGCTGCGCCACGATCACCGCTCGCCTCCTCTCCGCCCCGCCCAGTGGGGCTCAGGCCGGCGGCTACGCTAGATGAACAGCGGCCCGAACACCACCGCCACGATCGACATCAGCTTCAGAAGGATATTGAGCGACGGTCCCGAGGTGTCCTTGAACGGATCGCCCACGGTATCGCCCACCACGGCGGACTTGTGGGCCTCCGAGCCCTTGCCGCCGAAGTGACCCTCTTCGATGTACTTCTTGGCGTTGTCCCAGGCGCCGCCCGCGTTCGCCATCATGATGGCGAGCATCGCGCCCGCCGCGATCGAGCCGATCAGCAGCCCGCCCAGCGACTCCGCGCTGATCACCGCCCCCACGAAGATGGGCACGGCCACGGCCAGCAGGCCGGGAATGACCATCTCGCGCAGCGCCCCGTTGGTGGAGATGCTCACCGCGCGCTCGTAGTCCGGTTCCTCGGTGCCGTCCATGATGCCCGGCTTCTCCCGGAACTGGCGCCGCACCTCTTCCACCATCGCCTGCGCCGCGCGTCCCACCGCGCCCATCGAGAGCGCCGAGAACACGAACGGCATCAGCGCGCCGATGAGGATGCCGACCATCACTTCCCAGTCGAGGAGGTTGAACATCTCCACGCCCGTCGTGATCGAGTAGGTCGCCAGCAGCGCCAGCGCCGTCAGCGCCGCCGAGCCGATGGCGAAGCCCTTGCCCGTCGCCGCCGTCGTGTTGCCGAGCTGGTCCAGCGCGTCCGTGCGCTCCCGGACCTCGGGCTCGAGGCCCGCCTGCTCGGCGATGCCGCCGGCGTTGTCCGCCACCGGCCCGTAGGCGTCCGTCGCCAGCGTCACGCCCAGCGGCGCGAGCATGCCCACCGCCGCCAGCGCGATGCCGTAGAACCCCGCGAATTCGTTCGCCAGGATGATCGCGACCACGATCGTAATGAGCGGGATCGCCGTCGAGAGCATGCCCAGGCTCATCCCGCCGATGATCACCGGACCCGAGCCCGACTCGGCCTGCGCCGAGAGGTTCACCGTCGGGCTATACCGGAACGGCCCGAGGGCGAAGCCCTCCGATGAGGTGAATCCCTCCGTCACCGTCCCGATGATCTGTCCCGCAACAAGGCCCACGAGGATCGCCCAGAAGAGGTCCCAGGGCAGGTCGATGACCGCGATCGCGACCGCTGCCCCTGCCAGCACCAGCCCGGAGGCGCCGTAGACGCCCGCCCGCAGCGCCCAGAGAAGCCGTCCCTGGCTCGCCTGCTCGCCCGTGCGAACGAGGAAGGTCGAGAGGATGGCGGCGAAGATACCCACGCCCGCCACGAGCAGCGGCAGCATCACCGCGTCGCCCTTGAAGGAGTACGACCCCTCGCCGAAGAGGCCCATGGCCCCGGTGTACTCGACACCCACGATCGCGACGGCCGCCAGCGCCATCGTCGCCACGATCGAGCCCACGTACGACTCGAACAGGTCCGCGCCCATGCCGGCCACGTCGCCCACGTTGTCGCCCACGTTGTCGGCGATGGTCGCGGGGTTGCGCGGGTCGTCTTCCGGAATCCCCGCCTCCACCTTGCCGACGAGGTCGGCGCCCACATCGGCCGCCTTCGTGTAGATGCCGCCGCCCACGCGCGCGAACAGCGCGATCGAGGAGGCGCCGAACGCGAATCCCGCCAGCGGGACCGCGCTCTCCCAGATCAGGTAGAGAATCCCCAGCCCGAGGATGCCCAGCCCGACCACCGTCATGCCCATGACCGTGCCGGAGTTGAAGGCCACGCGCAGGGCCGGGTTCAGCCCCTCCTGCGCCTTCGCCGCGGTGCGCACGTTCGCCCGCACCGCGATCGTCATGCCCAGGTAGCCGGCGCTCGCCGAAAGGATGGCGCCGATCAGGTAGGACAGCGACATCGCCGGCACGTCCTTGTCGAAGTCCCAGAACTGGCTCGTGAGCGGATCCTTGTCCAGCACGTCCAGGTCGATGAACAGCAGCAGCACCACGAACACGGCCGCGACGAAGATCGCCAGCACCGCGTACTCCCGCTTCAGGAAGGCGGCCGCGCCGAGCTGGATCGCGCGGGCGATGTTCTGCATCGTCTCGTTCCCTTCGCCTTCCCGCACCACCGCGAACACGCGGAAGGCGGAAAAGAGGAGGGCGAGCACGCCCGCGATGATGGCGACGATCAGGATCTCCATGGTTCCCCCAGAGGCAGGTGCTGCACGGCGTCGCGCACCGCGGGGGTGCCCCCACGGACGGCAATCGCAGCAAGGTATGGGCCGCAAGGCACTCTAGCGTCCCGCCCCCCTGCGTTCAATGTGACGCCTGTGTTTCGCGCGCTCCCCCGGCCTCAGCCCTCGGGCGACGCCCGACGCTGCACGATCGCCATCGTCAGGTCGCCGCGCGTCCGCTCCAGGATGCCCCGCGTCTGGTCCGTCGTACGCCGCAGCCCGCCCGTCATCGCGTCCGGGAAGTCGATCGTCACGAGCAGCGAATAGATGTCGTCCATCGCGTCGAGCAGCGCCTCGCACCCCTCGAACTCGCCCTGTCGCAGCCGGTCGAGCACCGTCCGCCGCAGCTCCCCCGCCGCCTCCGCGATACCGTTCAGCCAGGCCGCCGCGCTCACGCCCAGCTCCTCCGGGGAGGGCAGCGCCGTCCCCGAGACCAGCGCCAGCGTCGCCCGCGCCTCCGCGTACTCCTTCTCCGCGTCGTGCACAAAGCCCGCATGCTCGATGTCCGGGTGCCCGCCCAGACCCGCGAACCCCTCGTCTGCCGCCGCCCGCGCCGCGTCCAGCCGCGCCTCCGCCTCCGCCAGCTCCCCCCGATGCACCTCGCGGATGCTGCGCGCGCTCGCCTGGATCAGCGCGCGCGAGGCCCGCAGCGCCTTCTCCCGGGCCGCGTGCTTCTCGTTCAGGTGCTCGACGATCCGTGGCCCGATCTCCGCCAGCGGGGAGGTGTCCGGCCGGGGCGACTCCCCGCTGGCGCTCACAGGTTCTTGACCGGGTCCGGCAGGTCGCCCTCCCGGGCCGCGTCGATCATCTCCCGCGCGCTCTCCGGCATCTCGACTCCGTACTCGTCGAACCGTTTCTCGACCCACGACCCTATCTGGCGCGGGTCCTTGATGTCGGCCTTGTCGTCGGTCGCCGGGTCGCCGTACCGCTCCAGCACGTCCTCCCGCGAGTACGTCCGCGCGAAGCTCGAAACGAGCCGATGGGTCGATTCGCTCCCGCAGTGCTCGCAAGCCGCCGTGGCCTTCGGGTCCGGCTTCCGCGAGAAGTAGTTCGTGATGCGCTCGCAGTCGTCGCAGCGGAACTCGTAAATCGGCATAACGTGCCGATCCTAGCACGCCCCGATGCCCTACTCGTCCGGGATCTCGAGTCCCCGGAAGTGCTCGATGTGCGCCACCGAGTCCCGCGCCCCGATGTCGAGGCTCACCAGGTCGATGCGTACGAGTTCGGGGTCCAGCCCCTGCGCTTCGCAGTACTCCATCGCGCAGCGCCACATCCGCTGCAGCTTTCGCGTGTCCAGCGACTCCGCCGCCGTCCCCCGCTCCGCCCGCCGCGTCCGCACCTCCACGAAGGCCACGTCCTCGCCGTCCCGCGCCACCAGGTCGATCTCGCCGCTCGGCGTTCGCGCGTTACGGTCGACGATCTGCAGCCCCGCCGCCTCCAGCCGATGGGCCGCCACCCGCTCCCCGAACGCCCCCAGCTCCTTGCGCCGGTTCACAGCTCCAGCCTGCCCTGCGCGAACGGCGCCCAGCTCACCCGGTGCGCCTCGCACGGCCCCCGCCGCTCGATCGCGGCCCGGTGCTCTGGCGTGTAGTACCCCTTGTTCTGGCAGAACCCGTACCCGGGGAAGCGCTCGCACAGATCCCACATCCAGCGGTCGCGCGCCACCTTCGCCACGATCGAGGCCGCCGCCACCGAGACGCTACGGGCGTCCGCCTTCGGCTCCACCCGTACCCGTGGCAGGGGCAGGGGCAGCGCGTCCGAGATGACGAGGTCGGGCTGGCACGGCAGCGCCTCGATCGCACGCAGGACCGAGAGCTTCCGCGCCTGGACGATGCCCTTGCGGTCCACCTCCGCACTCGTCGCCCACCCGATCGCGTACGGGATGGACGCCTCGATCTCCGCCGCCAGCTCCTCGCGTGCCGCCGCCGTGAGCACCTTCGAGTCCCGCACGCGGCGGAACCACGGTCGTTTGTCGCCTTCCTCGATCAGCACCGCCGCCGCCGTCACCGGACCGGCCAGCG
>DAOUID010000333.1:0-4451 GCA_034428315.1 Dehalococcoidia bacterium | reverse complement strand
CTCGCCCTGGTGGACGCCCCCGCCGGTCAGCTCCGCGAGGCGCTCCGCCTCCACCGCCTCCACCGGCAGGCCCTGCTCGGTGGCCTCGCGCACGAGGGCGGCGACGCGCCGGTTGGACGCGCCCTCGGCGTGCAGGAGGCGCTTCGCCAGCCCCTCGCCCAGGGCCCGCTCGCAGGCGTGAACGCCGAAGGCGAGGTCGTCCGGGGTGGCCTTCGGCTTGGCTCGCAGACGCGCCATTGCGTTCTCCTCCGCTCCCGGCCAGGGAGCCCGCGAGGATGGCCTTTACCGCGCACGGCGGGACGCACACGGCAAGGCTGCCCTACACTCAGGCTCAACCTTGCCACCGCCGGCGCGCCCTGTCTCGCACCCCCGAGTCGCGAACGAGGGCCGGAACAGGCGCCGGCTCGGGAAGATGCAGCATCGGGGCGCACGCCCCTCGACAGGAGCATCACGTCAATGCCCATCGCCCGGAACGGGACGTAAGCGAGCGCCTCGTGGCGAAACAGGCAATCCGCATCCTGGCAGCCCTCGCCCTGCTGGTCGCGATCCTGGCGGTGCGGCCCGGAGGCGACTCGGGCGAGCCCGTGGCCGAGCACTGGGTGCGGATGCAGCTGGCCGGCGGCCAGGAGGCGCACGCCTCGCTGGAGACACAGGGCTTCCGGCAACTCCCCGTTCCCGAGGGCATGACGCCGGAGGCGTACAGCGCCTGGCTCGAGAGCCAGCCCGGCGTCCTCAACGCCTCCCCCGACCCCATCGTGACGGCAGCTGCCGACCCCAACGACTTCTACTACGGTGAGCAGCAGGGATATCTCGAGCCGCTCGGCGCCGAGGCGGCCTGGGACATCACGACCGACGCCCAGGAGATCGTCGTGGCGGTGCTCGATACGGGTATCGACTTCCGCCACCGGGATCTCGTGCGGAATCTCTGGCAGAACCCGAACGACTCCGACAACGATGGCATCGACGACGACAACAACGGCTGCATCGACGACCGCTACGGGTGCCGCTTTCTGACGGCGACCCCGGCGCGCATTGAGGGCTGCGGGTACACCTCGAGCACCCCCAACGGCAACGTCCGCGACGACCACGGCACCGCGGAGAGGCTTGGGTCGCACGGCACGTCGGTGGCGGGCATCATCGGCGCCCGGGGCAACAACCAGATCGGCATCACGGGGGTCGCCTGGCGTGTCCGCTTGATGACGCTGAAAGTCCTTGACTGCGGGGCCGGCGGGAAATTGCCGTCGGGAGAGATGTCCAACGTGGCGCGGGCGATCGACTACGCGCGGCGGATGGGCGCCGACATCATCAACATCAGCTTCGCCAGCGGTCCCGGGGACCCCAACAACGACACGCCCGAGCTTCGCGCCGCGATCGAGAGCGCCCTTGCCGACGGGCTCATCATCGTGGCCGCCGCGGGCAACCACGGAGCCCGCGGCGTGGGCTTCCCCGCGGCCTATGCCCAGTACCCGAACGTGATCGGCGTGGGTGCGAGCGACCCCACCAACGGCAACACCTGGGCGCCCTACAGCTCGTACGGGGGCGGCGTCGACATCGCGGCCCCCGGCGGAGTCGACGTGCGCGGCGGCCGGATCGTGAGCACGGTTCGGTCCGACCTGCTCTCGCCGCCCTACGGGTACCTGCCCCAGGGCACCAGCTCCGCCGCTCCGATCGTGACGGGGGCCTTCGCCCTGGCGATGGCCCGCAACCCCGGCCTCACCATGGAGGAGTACATCGCCATCGTGCAGGAATCGGCCACGCCGCCGGCGGAGGCCGACCACGGCGGCAACTGGGCCGGGGCGGGGGTCGTGGACATCAGGGGCGTGCTCGAGCGCGTGCCCATGACGCTCAGCGGGCGCGTCCTCCGGGACTGGGTGCGCCCCGCCCCGGGTACGCCTGTGTTGGCGCTCATCGACGGGGTGGAGTGCGGCTCGGCGGAGACCGTGACCGTGAACGGAACGGCGTACTACTCCCTCCGCATCGCGGGCGAGAACGAGATCGAGGGCTGCGGTGCGCCGGGCCGGCAGATCGAGATACGGGTCGGCAACCTCCCGGCGCCGGACCCGTTGCCGTGGAGCGCCCCGAACGAGGTGCTCGCCCTCGAGGACTTCGCCGTGAACGGCATCGAGGCGCCGCGCGGTCCCGTGGTCGTACAGGAGCTGGGCGAGGGATGGAGCCTCACCGCCTACCTCGGGCCCACGATGTCCCTCCCCGAGGCCACCGCCGCCTTCCCCGACGGCTGGGCGGCGATCGCCGTGTGGGACGCCGACGCCGAGGGCGGCGCCGTTTTCCGCCTCTACTACCCGGGCGCGCCCGATTCCGCGCGGACACCGACCGAACTCAGGGAGTACGAAGCGTTCTGGATCTTCAGCGAAGGCGGGAGCATGGTCGACCTCGCGGCGGAGCCGGTCCCCGGCCGCGAAGTCGCGCTCGTCGAGGGGTGGAACGCCATCGTCTACACGGGCGAGGCCCGCGCCGTGGCCAGCGCCCTCGCGAGCATCGACGGGCTCTACGACCAGGTGCTCACCTACGACAACGTGACGCGCCTCTGGAGCTCTCACCTGCCCGGCTCGGCGGCCCAGCTCAACGACTTCGGCGGTCTCTATCCCTTCCGCGTCTACTGGATCCGGATGACCGCCCCCGGCACGCTCGTGATGCAGTAGCGCGACAGGCGCGGGTTCGGGCTGAAGGCCCCGCCTCGCAAGCTGGGGACATGTCCGGACCTCCCTGCGGAGCGCCCACCCGGGGCGGCGCCGCCTGCCGCTTCCCCGCCGACCGCTGCCCGCACGAGGCGCATGCGCGCGTTCGCGGCGAGCGCCCCGCTGCGAAGGCGGCGTCCTCCCCCGCCGGCGCGATCCGCGAGCGCGACCTGCGCGCGCTGGGCTGGTGGCTGATCGAGGAGATCCTGGCGGGGCGCGTCACCCCGCCCGCGGCCTCGGCCGTGAACCGCATGATGCACACCCTCCTCCAGCTCGGCCCCACCCCCGAGGCGGATGACCTCGCCCTCCAGGAGGTGGCCCTGCGGGGCCTGCTGATGCACGGCGTACCGCCCCGCACCGATGCCGAGTGGCGCCGCGCCGCCGAGGTGTTCGACGACGAGGCGCTGGCGGAGTTTCGGCGCTGGGCGAGGGCGGAGGCGGAAGACCTGGCCGGAGGGGTCGGGGGTACCGCCGGCGAGGTCGCCGGCGGCCGGGTTTTGCCGCCCTAGGGGCCGCCGCCTCCACCGTCCCCGCCCGGGGTGGGGGTGGGCGTCCCGGTTGCCGTTGCGTCCGGATCGAGCGGCTCCGGATCGCCCCCGTCGCCGGCCGAGATGGTCGGCTCGGCGGTAGGCGTCTCGATCGGCGCGGGGTCGCCGTCGCCGCCCGTGACCGTCGGCTCGGGCGTCACGCTCCCCGGCTCGGGCGTGGGCGTAGGCGTGGGGCTAGGCGCCGCCGTCGGCTCGGGCGTGGCTGCGGGGCTGGGCGCCGCCGTTGGCTCGGGCGTGGGTGTCGGCGCCGGCACGAGATCGGGCTTGTCCACCGGGGTGACGTCCCCGCCACCCACCGCCGCCGCAACCTCGCGCGCCTGGTCGACTGCCTCGGCGGCGACCGGCGCGAGCTCCTCCTCGGTCTCGCCAACGTCGGCGAGCACGACCTCGGCCGTCTCGCTCAGGTTGCGCACCTTGGTCTGCTGCACCAGGTCGAACGACTCCTCCTCGGCGAGCTCGCGGATGTCCTCGAGCTCGTCGGTGAAGCTGTCGATATGCCCCGAGCTGATGTTGTCGCGGGCGACGAGGGTCTGGATCTCGTCGAGGCGCTCCTCCGCCTGGCGGATGTGCACGTTGATGCGCTCGTCGCCCGAGGCGAAGCGCACCTGCGCCTGCTCGGTGGCGCGCTTGAAGCCGTAGTTCCACTCGCCCGGCACCGATTCGCCGGCGGTGACGAAGCCGAAGGTGATGACTCCGAGCATGGCCGCCACCGCCAGCACGGCGACCGAGGCAACGGTGGCGCCGAGCTGCCCAAAGCGCGGCGGCTCGGGCAGCGGATCCGCGACGGGCCCGCCGATAACGGGCGTGGCCGCGGCCAGGACCTTCGCCTTCAGCGAGCCTTCGAAGTAGTAGCTCGCCTCCTCGGCCTGGAAGGCGCCCCCGATGATCTGCCCCGTGGAGAGCAGCGGCCGGAGCCAGGCCTGATCCTCCTCGGGGTAGCGCTCGAGGATGGCGGCGATCTCGATGCCCTGCTCGTAGAGGGCGAGCGCCTCCGCGAAGGTTTCGGCCTGCGGGTCAGGCGGACGGCGGAAGAAGTTCAGGAACCGCATCATTCCTCAGCGACCATCCCCTGCAGCCTGGCGATGGCCTTGTGCTGGAGCACCTTCACGTTGTTCTGGGTCTTGCCCAGGGCGAGCGCCGTCTCGGCCACGGAGAGCCCCGCGCCGAAGCGCAGCGAGATCACGTCGCGCTGGGCGGGCGGCAGCTT
>DAOUID010000332.1:0-2654 GCA_034428315.1 Dehalococcoidia bacterium | reverse complement strand
CCGCTAACTTGACCCCACTGACCATCGATGATCTGCAGGCGCCGCCGTCTGGCCGGGACTCGCGGATGGCGTCCGATGGGGTCCAGGGGAGCAGTGGAACGTACACGACCTACTCGGTCACAACGTGGAGTTGGTCAGCGAGTTGCTACGGAGGGAGCCCTTCCGGCGGCGGCTCGGGATTCGGCAGCTCGTCGGCTGCTGCCATCGCGGCGCTGAACTGGGCCGCCACGGCGAACTGTCCCTCGGGAGGATCGTACTCGACCTACTCCTACACCCAGTCGGACTAGAGGGTGGGAATCTGAGGTCCTTCCACGCTTTCCCCCTTCGCTGGAGAGAGGTCCCCGCCCAAGGGGGCCTCTCTCTGATCGTCGCCCTGCTCGTCCTGGGCCCGGTCGCCTGCGGCGGGACGGACGAAACTCCCGCCTCAACTCCCACGCCAGCGCCCAGGCTGGCCGTGGCGCTGGAGCCCGCCTTCCCCGACCTCCCCCGGCAGGAGCGGCCCATCGGCCTGGTCCATCTCCCCGAGCACGACCGCTTCCTGATCGTGATCCAGAAGGGGCGCATCCTCTCCGTCCCCGGGGACGGTCCGTACCACGAACCAGGGACGGTGCTCGACATGGTCGAGGAGACGGTCTGCTGTGCCGAGAACGGCCTCCTCTCCATCGCCCTCGCTCCGGATTTCAGCGCCACTGGCCATCTCTACGTCTACTACAGCCCCAGCGATCCGAAAGGCATCACCCGCCTCTCGCGGTTCACCCTGGCCGGTGAGCCCGAGGCCCTGGCCATTGAGCCGGAAAGCGAACTCGTTGTCTTCGAGGTGGGCCAGCCCTACGGGAACCACAACGGCGGCACGGTCGTCTTCGGTCCCGACGGCATGCTCTACCTCGGAATTGGCGACGGTGGCTCCGGTGACGACCCCCATGGCCATGGCCAAAATCGCAGCACCTACCTGAGCGCGATCATCCGCATCGACGTGCGCAACGCCTCTCGCGCGCAGCCCTACACCATCCCCGACGACAACCCCCTCCTCGGCGAAGCGGGAACCCTGCCCGAGGTCTGGGCCTACGGCCTCCGCAACCCCTGGCGCATGAGCTTCGATCGAGAGACGGGGCTCCTGTGGGCGGGAGATGTAGGCCAGCGCCGCGTCGAAGAGGTCAACGTGATCTCCGCCGGCGCGAACTACGGCTGGAACACGATGGAAGGATCACTCTGCTTCGAGCCGCCCGATGGCTGCGACCGAACAGACCTGGCGCTTCCCGTCTGGGAGTACAGCCACGCCTACGGCTGCGCCATCACCGGAGGCTACGTCTACCGGGGCGAGGCCATCCCCGGACTCCGGGGCTGGTACCTTTACAGCGACTTCTGCAACGGGCTCATCTGGGGCATCGAGGCGGAGACGGCTGCCTCCGGCGGCTACGTCGAGCCGGTACTGCTGTGGGCCGGTGGCCCGAACAGGGTCGTCTCGTTCGCCGAAGACGCCGCCGGCGAACTCTACGTCGTCAGCTTCGGCGCGGAGCGCATCTACCGCATCGTCGCGCCTGGACAGGGAGGGACGGAGTGAGAGGAGCGCGTTGCCTCCCACTTGATCCTTGATCCCCGACGTACAGCACGCTACGGGACTCCTCGATCGGGCCGAAGAGCAGCCCTGCGACCGCCTAAGGCCATTCGCCTCCAGAGGGTCCACCGGCGGATGGGCTGGCGCATCAGATCCATCGAGGGCGCCGACCGCACCCTGTAACGCCACATTCGCCAAGAACTCATAGAAAGCGGTGGCAAATCTTATAAGAATCTTAGGTCAATCTGGGATCCCGCCCCTGTGCACGCCCGCGTGGCGCTCGCCAGGCGCCGAGTGCGCCACTCGAGGAGGTCCTGAACGATGACTGACGGAGACCGCCTGAGTGTCCCTGGCTCCATCCGCTTGCCGCTCCTGGCGGCCCTGGCCGTGCTGTTCACGCCGGGCGGCGCCGGCGCGCAGTCCGCTTCCAACGACGCCACGCTCAGCGCGCTCACCCTGAGCAGCGGGCTGGACCCGGCATTCGCCTCGACTACGACCAGCTACACCAGCGCCGTGAAGAACTCGACGAACCGGGTCACCGTCACCGCCACGGCCAACGACTCCAACGCCACCATTGCCTACAACCCGGCCACAGACGCGCACACCGACGCCGGCCACCAGGTGGATCTGGAGACAGGCGAGAACATCATCGTCGTGATCGCCACCGCCGCCGACGGCGTGACCACGAAGGAGTACGTCATCAGGGTCTGGCGCCACCCCATCAACCATAGTGGGGGCAACACCATCTTGAGGAGCCACGGAAGCTCCGACCAATACGGGCTTACCCTCACCGGCAACATCGTGATGACAAGGTTTACGACCGGGCCCAGCGCCGGGGGGTACGCCGTCAACGCTATACGCCTGCACTTCAGTTCAGCACCGAGCAGTCCCGGCCGTTGGACCCTGGATATCCGCAAGGACTCGGACAACTCCGTGGTGGGGACCTTCCACGTCCTGGGCCTCACGGTCCCTACGGTTCAAAATGCAGCCTTCTTCTATGCGACCAGCCCCATCGAGCTGGACGCGAGCACCACGTACCGGTTGCGGTTCCGCAAGTACTCGGGCACATGGGAATTGAGGGCGAGGCAAGCGACCAGCG
>DAOUID010000331.1:0-3109 GCA_034428315.1 Dehalococcoidia bacterium | reverse complement strand
AGCGGCGGCACCTGCACGAGCAGCTCCTCCGACTCCGGGTCGAAGACCGTCTCGCCCTGCGTGCAGCCGTCGGGGTAGGCGAGCAGCGTCTGCAGGTAGGTGGCGAGCAGCCTGCGGGAGCCCTTCGACAGCGCATCCTTGAGCGCCGCCCGCAGCGCCTCGTAGAGCTCGTCGTAGCCACTCCGCTGCGAGACCCCGTTGCCGTCCGGCTCCGTGTCCATCGAGGAGAGCAGCACGCGCTCCTCGTAGGGCGGAAGCCCCGAGGCGACATCGGAGAGCCGCAGGAAGACCGAGTTGCCGATGAGGTGGAACAGGGCGGCGGGGGCGAGCCCCGGCCGCTCCCGCACCACCTTGCGGAACTTCTTCCGGCGGCTCGTGCGCCCGTCCTCCAGTGAGTCCGGGTCGTCCTTGCCGATGGTGTGCTCGACGAAGCCGTAGCGCTCGATCCAGCGGCTCTCCTCGCCCCGCCCGAACTCCGTCCGGATCTCCGGGGAGAACCGGTAGAGCAGGTGGAAGAGCGTCGAGGAGTAGCCGCCCATGAGCGTGCCGCTCAGCGAGAGCGACTTGCCGCAGGCGTCGGCGAGGACGCCGGCGGCGATGCCCTGGGCGGAGCCGCGCGCCTTGAACTCGTGGACCTCGTCACCGATCAGCAGCTCGAAGAAGCCCCGCAGGCGGTGCTTCACGTAGTCGCTGAGCGGGTAGCGCTTCGGGCCGGCGTTGTCGGCCTGCCAGAGCGCCGAGCCGCACTCCGGACAGGTGCGCTTGCGCCGCGCGAGGTCGCGGCCTGTCAGCGGCACGCCGTCCTTGTCGACGACTTGCTCGTGGCAGTCGGGGCAGCAGGGCACCCGGAAGGGCTCGCCCGTCTCCTCGTCGCGCAAGAGGCGGCCGCCGCTGGTCGCCCAGCGCTCCACCACGGCGGGCTGCCAGCGGTAGGAGAGCTTGGCCCGCTCGCGCGACATGATCGCGAAGAGCGGCCCCGTGCCGGTCATGGCTCGCAGCCGCTCGAGGTCGGTGATCGAGGCGACGATGACGGCGCGGGCGCCGGGCACCGTCTCCTCGACCTCGCGCTTCCACTTGCGGGTGAGGTGCGGCGGGCACAAGACCAGCACCCGGCGGAAGCCGGCCATGTGGGCCGCCGAGGCGGCGATGAAGGTCTTGCCCGTGCCCATCTCGCCGACGACGGTGGTGCCGCGCTGCGCCTCGAGCGAGAGCGCCGCGCCGCGGATCGCGTCGGCCTGCGCGCCCAGGGGAGCGCGCAGCAGGCGTGGGAGTGGCCGGCCCTGCTCGGATGGCCGGTAGCGGGGCGGGTAGGACTCCACCACCCGCTGGGCGATGGCGTCGCGGTAGGCGTCGATGAACTCGCTGAGGTCCATGGGGTTCCGTTCCTTTCGTCCTGTAGGGTTGCTTCGCGGCCGCGTCAGCGGCCGTGCCCAAAGGCGAGGCCCCGCCCAATTCAGTGGTGCATAGGGCGGGGCCTCGTGTGCGGCCAGGTGGGCCGTCTATGCGGCGACGTCGGTGATCTCGCCGAGGTCGAGGTCGAGCGCGACGACGGTGGTGCGCAGCCGCTCCCGGTAGACCTCCTTCTCGGGCGTGGTCTCGACGAGGAGCATCTCCTTCTGGGTGCGCCCCTTGACGAGGATGCGGTTGCCCTCGCCCTCGAGCTGGAGGTTGTCGAGGAAGCCCGCCGCCACCAGCATCGCCAGGTGCCCGCGCCGCAGCGGCATGAGCGGCCTCGTGCGGGCATCCTCCGACGGCCAGAGCGCGTCCGTGACGGTCGTGCTGACCCAGAGCCCGGAGCGCCGCGACTCCTCGGCCGCCGCCACAGGGTCGACCGTGCGGGTGGCGAAGAGCACCTCGCCGTCCGCCGTCGCCGGGGCGTTGTAGACCGGGTAGCGCTGCGGGCGCAGCTCCTCGAGGTTCCCCTCGATCGCCTCCTGCAGCGCGACGGCGGCGTACTGGTCGTACATCGCCTCCCCCTTGCGGATGCCGGTGACGACGACCTGGTCGAACGCCTCGCGCTCCGGCTCCGGGAAGGCCCAGACGCGCAGGCTTCGGTAGTGCGAGGCGAGGTAGCGCGCGCACTCCGCCAGCCGCCGCCTGGGGATCACGAGCACGAGCAGCCCCATCTCGCAGAGGTAGCGCGTGCAGTGCCGGAGGAAGCGCATCTCGACGCGCTTCTCCTCCTCCCCCGAATCATCGTCGTAGGGCGGGTTCAGGTAGAGCAGCCCGAACGCCCCGTTGGCGATCGCCGTCTGGAAGAGGTCCGTGCCGAGCGCGTGGTCGAGGCGACTCTCCGCCTCCTTCGCGCGCTCGGCGTGGAGCTCCACCCCGAAGGTCTCCACCGAGGCCCCGTCCGGGCGCTCGATGGTGTCGGCGAGCTGCGCCAGCGCCTCCCCGGCCCCGCAGCAGGGGTCGAGGATGCGCAGCGTCGTCTCGCCCCGGGTGACCGTGCGGGCCTGCATGAGGCTCGCGACCAGCTCCACCACGCGCGGCGGCGTCGGGTAGAACCCGCCCTTGAACTGCGCGGCCAGTCTCATCTGATGTCTCCTTCCGAAGCTGTGGTTGTCGTTGGTTCTTCCTGCTCGCGCGGGAGCGTGAGCAGTCCCGAGCCGACGGCCACCGAGAGATCTTCCCGGAGGGCCTCGGCGTCGGGTGTGCAGCGCCAGGCGTGGACGCCCGCCGCCTGCAGAGGTGCGATCTCGCCCTTGGCCAGCCCCCGCCGCCACAGCCACTCGGCCCAGCTGCGGTGCAGGGGCAGGGGGCTGCGGCGGTCGAGGAAGCGGTGGTGGAGGGCGGGGGCCTCCGCCTCGGCGGGGGCGAGCAGCAGGAACGTATCCCGCTCGAAGGCGTACTCCGCCATGCGGGTGTACACCATGCCGTGCCAGCCGCCGCTCACCGGGAGGCGAGCGATCTTGGTCGTCCACGTCCCCACCGTCTCGTGCGGGACCTCGCAGCGGTGGAAGCCGCCCGAGAGGGCGAGCCCGTCCGCGCCGGCGAGCAGGTGGGCGCTCTCCGGCGGTCGCTTGAGGAGGGCGGCCCAGATCGCCTTGAGGGCGGTCTGGGAGCCCACCATGGAGAGGAACCAGAGTCCCTCCGAGTCGGGGTCGCG
>DAOUID010000330.1:0-1902 GCA_034428315.1 Dehalococcoidia bacterium | reverse complement strand
AGCTGGCTGGCGACCTCGCTGGCGTCCTGGTGGACGGCCAGCAGGCAGGGCACGCCGCCGCCTTCGGTGAACACGCGGCGCACGAGGTGGCCGGGGCCCTTGGGGGCGATCATGGTGACGTCGACGAAGTCGGGCGGGGCGATCTGCTGGAAGTGGATGTTGAAGCCGTGGGCGAACATCAGCATCTTGCCTTCGGCGAGGCCCGGCTCGATCGCCTTCTCGTACACGTCGCGCTGGAGGTGGTCGGGGATGAGCACCATGATGATGTCCGCCTCACGGGAGACATCCTCGACAGTGCCGACGCGCAGGCCGGACTCCTCAACCGAGGTCCATGAGCGGGAGCCGGGATAGAGGCCGACGCGCACGTCCAGGCCGGAGTCGTGCAGATTGAGGGCGTGGGCGTGGCCCTGCGAACCGAAGCCGATGACCGCGATCTTGCGGTCCTTCAGCAGCCCCAGATCAGCGTCGTCGTCGTAGTACATCGTGGCCATGCGGGCACTCCTTGTGGGGTTGGGCCGCAGCGGGGAGGCGCGGCGGCGCGGGCGGTTACTTGGGCAGGATCACCTGGCGGCGGTGGCGGTCGCGGGCGTACTCCACGAAGGGATTGACCCCGATCTCGCGCAGCATCCAGTGGCGCTCGATGACCTGGACCTTGCCCTCGACGATCCGCACCCAGTCGGCGATGCGGGGGCGGGCGGGGTCGATGGCGATCTCGACGGCAGCGTCTTTCTCGCCGGCCACCACCGCGGTCAGGCGGGGATAGCCGAAGGCGGGGCGGGGTGTCGCCTCGAGCAGATCGAGCACCGCATCCACGCCGGAGACGATGCCGTAGACGGAGTCGATGAGGGTGCTCTTCTCGTCGAGGGAGGCGGCCGCCTCATCACGCTCGCCGGCGATGAGCTGCTCGTAAAGCCCCCGCACGAGCCGGCGCGTGGAACGGGCCGAGCCGCCGCGGAACTCGTTGGCGGCATCCATGGCGGCGAGAGCGGGCTTGTCGAGCTCGATGTCGCGCATCATGCCGTAGAGGCGGCGGTCGACGATCAGGTCGTCCTCGACGCGGGAGATATCGAGCACCCGCTGCTGGAAGGCGCGCCAGTCGTAGCCCTTGGCCTCGATGGTGGCGCGGACGGCGACGGCGCCGCCGTCCTCGACTGCCTCCACTTCCGTGTAGGTGCAATCGGCATAGCGCTCGAGCAGCTCGTGGTGGAAGTCGCGGACGGCCACGCTGTCGCGCAGCATGGGGCTGCGGAACGAGTGGAAAACGACGCCCGGGGCGTGCAGGTCCTGGATCTCGTCGAAGCGGTCGTAGTTGATGGCGGTGACGAGCGCCTCGACAACGGCACTGTTGGGCATGAAAGCGGGACACCTCGGGCTGAGCTTGGGCGATTGTACCCCGCGTCACGAACGCGGGACAGGAGCGCCCGGCCTGACGCTGAGGGCTGCGGGCGGTAGCCTTGGCGGTCCACCCCTCCACGAGAAGCGAGGACACCCGTGACCGAGCCCATCCCCACCCAGGAACGCGACATCCTCACCGAGAGCGACGCCTCGGCGCGGGCGGAGCGCGTCTCCAGCTGTCGCTACGAGCTGGCCCTCGACCTGACCAAGGGCGCCCCCACCTACGGCGGCGCCGTCACGATCACGTTCGACCAGGACCGCAGCGACGACCTGATGCTGAATTTCCGGGGGAAGCGCATCGACCTGCTGGAGCTGAACGGCGAGGCGGTCGACTTCGAGTGGCGGGGACGAGAGCTGACGCTTCCGGGCTCGGCGCTCGCATCCTCGAACACGCTACGCATCGAGTACGAGAACGAGTACGACCACGGCGGCGACGGCATCCACCAGTTCGTCGACCCGGAGGACGGCGAGGAGTACCTGTACACGAACTTCGAGCCGTTCGACGCC
>DAOUID010000329.1:0-2184 GCA_034428315.1 Dehalococcoidia bacterium | reverse complement strand
ACAACAACTCCACCAGCTGGCAGGACATCACCGCCGTCGCCCGCACCGTCGATGCGGGCCGCTGGTCCAGCCTCTGGGTCTACGACCACTTCTTCCCGCCCGTGCCCAACCTCGGCAACGAGATCCCCACCTTCGAGGCCTACGCCCTCCTCGCCGGCCTCGCCGCCACCACCGAGCGCGTCCGCCTCGGCACCCTCGTCACCGGCAACACGTACCGCAACCCCGCCCTCGTCGCCAAGATGATCGCGACCATGGACGACATGAGCGGCGGCCGCATGAACGTCGGCATCGGCGCCGCCTGGTTCGAGCGCGAGCACACCGCCTTCGGCTGGCAGTTTCCCTCCCTCAAGGAGCGCCTCGACCGCCTCGAGGAGGCCGTCCAGGTCATCCGCCTCCTCTTCGACACGGACGGCCCCGTCACCTTCGAGGGCGAGTACTACTCCCTTGACGACACCCCGTTCGAGCCCAAGTGCATCCAGAAACCGCACGCCCCCATCATGGTTGGCGGCGGCGGAGAGAAGCGCACCCTCCGCACCTGCGCCCGCTACGGCGACATCATGAACGTCGACGGGCCGCCCGACTTCGTCCGCCGCAAGATCGAGGTGCTGGAGCAGCACTGCGCCGACATCGGCCGCGACCCCGCCGAGATCAAGAAGTCCATCCAGCTCACCTGCGTCCTCCAGGACGACCCCGAAAAGGCCGCCATGTGGCGCGAGCGCTACGGCGGCCACCTCACCCCCGAAGAGCGCGAGCGCGACCTCGCGATCGGCCCCGCCGAGCGCATCGTCGAGGTCCTCCGGCGCTACGAGGAGGTCGGCGTCGAGGAGGCCATCTTCGCCCGTATGCCCAACAACTCCCGCCTCTACCAGCGCCTCGACGACGAGGTCCTCAGCGCCTTCGCCTGATCCCTCGCCCCTCCCCAACGGCGTATCCTTCCCGCCACAGCGAGCCGTGCGCTCGCCGGGAGCCGAACCATGAGGGCAGGAGAGAAGGCGGCTGAACGCCTCAAGACGAACATCGACCCGCGCGAGTTCGATACTCCCGAGTACCGCAAGGACCCGTTCCCCCTCTACAAGCGCCTGCGCGACCACCGCCCCCTCTTCCGCGATGGCTTCCACGGACGCTGGGTGCTGAGCCGCTACGACGACATCGTCGCCGTTTTCCAGGACAACGAGCACTACGATCGCGCCACCTACAACCCCGAGGGCCCCTACAAGTTCGGCGAGCGCTCGGTCTTCGGCCCCAACATCCTCGAGTACGGCAACAGCCAGCGGCACCGCTGGATGCGCAACATCGTCGCCGACCAGTTCGTCGGCAACCGCCTCCAGGCCTTCATCCCCGTCATCGAGATGATCGCCCGCGAGCTCCTCGACAAGATCGCCGAGAAGGCCGCCGACGACATCGCCAGGGGCTTCGCCGGCACCGGAGAGGTCGAGCTGGTCAGTGAGTTCACCAGCCAGTTCCCCGTGCGGGTCATCTCCAACATGCTCGGCCTCCCCCGCCACGACGAGGACACCTTCGTGAGCTGGTACCAGCGCCTCATCTCGGGTATGGGCTCGGGCCAGTACTACGTCGACGGCATCCACGCCCGCGACGAGATCTGGGACTACCTCGAGCCCATCATCGAGGAGCGCATGAAGAACCCCGGCGAGGACCTCGTGTCCCGAATCGTCACGGCCGAGCTCCAGGGCAAACGCATGAACGTCGAAGAAGTCAAGGGCTTCGTCGCCCTCCTCCTCGCCGCCGGTGGCGATACCACCGACAAGGCCATCGCCAACATGTGGTACCACATGCTCTACACCCGCCCCGACCAGTTCGAGGAGGTCCAGCGCGACCACGCCCTCTGGACGAACGTCTTCACCGAGATGATGCGCTACGACCCGGTCGTCCACGGACAGGGGCGGCGCACCACCTGCGAGATCGAGATGTACGGCGAGGTCATCCCCGAGCGCGCCTCCGTCTCGTTGCTGCTCGGCGCCGGCAACCGCGATGAGCGTGTGTTCAAGGACCCCGACACCTACGATGTCTTCCGGGACGACCTGCACATGGGCCGCGAACTTCGCTCCGGACGGTACCCAGACGGCCGCGCCGGCCACCTCGGCTTCGGCATGGGCCAGCACTTCTGCATGGGCTACGCCATGGCCCGCCAGGAAGCGATCATCGCGAGCACGCGCCTCTGCGAGG
>DAOUID010000328.1:0-3649 GCA_034428315.1 Dehalococcoidia bacterium | reverse complement strand
GGGTCTCGGCGGCGAGGGGGAAGTCGGTGGCGAGGGGCATGTGCGAATGCTCGGGCACGCCCAGGCACTCGAAGCCGACGCGCTCGGCCTCGCGGGCGACGTTCACGATGCTCGCGTTGTAGTGCGTGGGCGCGTAGTTGAGTCCGAATTCCATGGGAGACCTCCTGCTGGTTGTGGCGGTCCTAGCCGGTGAGCGTGTCGACCTGCTCGCGGGCCTGTTCGAGGGCCGGGCGGACGCCGTCGTCGTCGACGGCGTCGAGGCCGCCGCCGCCCACGCCCACCATGAGGCGAGTGACGCCGAGCTCCTCGAGGCGCTCGAGCGGGATGCGCGTCACGATCTCGGCGCCGCACTGGATCTGGGGGCGCGGACGGCCGCGCTCCTCGGCCAGGCGCTGCAGCTTCTCGGCTTCGCCGGCGAACTCCTCGACGGGCGTGAACCGGCCGCGCAGGTCCTCGGTGAAGTTGTAGTGGACGGCGGGCAGCCAACCGTCGCAGTAGTTGACGACGCGGTTGAGGACGTTCGGGCCGGCGCCGCCCATGAGGATGGGGGGGTGGGGATCCTGGACGGGCTTGGGCCACTGCCAGGTGGGGGGAACCTCCACATGGCGGCCGTGGTACTCGGCGACCTCGTTGGTCCAGAGGGTCTTGATGGCCTCGACCTTCTCGCGCATGACGCGGAAGCGGGTGGACGGGTCGGTGCCGTGCGCCTCCATCTCCTCCTCGTTCCAGCCGGCGCCAATCCCGAGGACGACGCGGCCGTTCGAAATCTGCTCGAGGGTGGCGACCTCCTTGGCGGTGTGGATGGGGTCGCGCTGGGGGATGAGGGCGATGGAGGTGCCGACCTTGATCCGCTCGGTGACGGCGGCCGCCGCGGCGAGCGCGACGAAGGGGTCGTACATGCTCTTGTAGATCATGGGCGTCTCGGGGGCGAGGGGGAAGTCGGTCGCGAGGGGCATGTGCGAGTGCTCGGGAACGAAGAGGGCGTCGAACCCCAGGCGTTCGGCCTCACGGGCGACGACGACCGGGCTCGCGTTGTAGTGCGTGGGGGCGTAGCTCACGCCGAATTCCATGGAGACCTCCGGGTGCGGGCGGGTGCGATCCCCGCCCGGCGAAGCGCGCCTAGCCTACCGGGTCGGGGCGTGGGGCGCGCCGGGGCACGAGCGGGGCCTATGGGTTCGGGAGGGAAGGTTCCCAGACGAGGCTGCCGGGGTTGAACGATGCCCAGGCGAACCAGAACTGGGTGCTGTGGGCGGCGGGGGGCAGGCGGGATCCCGCGAGGGGCCCGGAGAGGGCGAGGCCGGTGACATCCCAGATAGAGCCCGTCTCCTCGTCGCGGAAGCGCCCCGAGCTCGCGGGGACCAGGGTGAGTGGCCGGCCGTCCACCTCGGGCAGGTAGGCCGCTGCACTGCCGACGTCGCGGGAGGTGGCAATGTCGAGCTGGTCGAGCGCTGATGCCGTTCCAGGCGCCCAGAGCACGACCACCCTGGTACCCGCGATGTCGACGTTCGCCAGGGCAATCTCCCTCAATGTGGAGAACGGCACGGCGATGGAAGCGCCTGTCGGCGAGAAGCCAACCACGCGCTCAAACGGGGGCAGGCGATCGTCGAGGACGCGGCTGGCGTACTGGGGGTACGCCTGACTGTCGTAGCCAACGAACGGAGTTCGCCCGTACGTCGTGCCAAATCCCGTCTCCTCGCTGAGGATGTCGGCCCTTGGAAAGGAGCGCCGGAAGTCGCGAAAGGAGAGCACGCTCATCGGGAGGGGACGAAGCTCGAAGCCAGCATGACGCCCGACGATGGCTTCGCCGGTCGCCTGTTGCCACCAGGTTTCGGTCTGGCGGTCATACATGACGAGGTCCGACCTGCGCAGGGCGCCCGAGATGCCAAAGTCGAGGACTTCGCCCTGGACTCGACGATCGAACGCGAGGGCGGTGTGGCAGAGGGGGCAAAAGGAGGCGACGACGGGCACCCCTGCAACCTCATCATTCACGATCTCGTGAACGACCAGGATGTGAAGGGGGTAACCGCGAACGACATCACCCACGCGCAGGACGGCGATGGGTAGCGTGTCCTCGTAGTCCACGGCCTCCACCGGGGCGAACCGGGCGACGCCGTACGGGCCGGTTGTCGAAACAGTGCCAGGGGCATCCAGGGCGAGGATGCAGTCCCGGATCGGGCATCCCCGCTTGATCTGCCCGAAGGGCACGGTGTGCCGCGACCAGTCCTGGTCGGGCCAGTCGCGGCAGAAGTCGTTGCGCAGATTGACAATGTCAACTCTTCCGGAGGGATCGGCAGCCTGGGCGTAGGGACACTCACTGTCCTCAAGGTCGCGGAGCGTCACGGGAGCGGGTGCGGGCGAAGGGGTGGCGGCCGGCTCCGCGCCGGCAGTCGGCGTTGGGGGCGGGGTATCGGGGGAGGGGGAGGCGACCGCTTCTGTCCGGGTGGGGGCGTGACCGGGTTGCGACGGCGTCACGGAGGTGGGGGGCGCCTCGCTGCCGCAAGCGACTGCCAGCAGCGCCAGGACCGCGCAACAACTGAGCAAGCGCGCCATCGGACCATCCTAGCCCTCCCGTTCCAGCGCGGAGCGTACGGGCAAGCAAAAGGCCCGCCCCGGAGGGCGGGCCTCGCTGTTCTGGTCGAGCGCTCCAGGAGCGCCCGGGGGCGGAAGGGCTAGGCGTCCTCCAGCCACATGGACTCGCGGCGCCTGTCGTAGAAGTTGAGCCAGTCGTCCGGCGCGAAGTCCTGCAGCCTCGAACTGAAGCCCCAGTACGAGACCGTCGCCGGCGGCAGCGACCAGTTGCACCAGTGCCGGTCAAGGATCCAGTGCTGGATTTCGTTGAGGAGACCCACCCGAACCTCTGTGTCGAGCTCCTGCTCCTGCCGGTCGATCATGCTGATCAGCTCCGTGCCGTCCCTGATGATCTCCGCACGCGGGGAAAGGTCCTCGTAGAGGCTGTGGTTGAAAGCGCTGTTGCCGTAGCCGCGCGGGTCGTAGTGGATGAGGTTGGAGTCGTTCGGGAGACCGGTGGTGCCGCCCGAGGTACCGATACCGTAAGCCAGCAGCTCCCAGTCCTTCACCTGCGAGCGCTCCAGGGCGCGGGCGGCCCAGGTCGTCACGTCCACGGCCTCGATGTCGGTCGGGATGCCCAGCGACTCGTTCAGCGACTGGGCCATGAACTCGCCGATCTGCAGCTGCAGCGGGTTGCCGGCGCCCATGAACACCGTGATGTGGTCCACCGGGTACTCGAAGTCCGCGGCCTCCCACAGCTGCCGCGCCTCCTGCGGGTCGTAGTAGTAGTACGACCTGATCTCTTCCTGGCTCAGGGCGTAGTCGGTCAGCAGCCGCGAGATCGGACCCTGGTAGGTTCCGCCGAACGGCCGCAGCGCCTGGATGAAGCCCTCGTAATCGAAGCCCTTCTGCAGGGCCTGGCGGGCTCGCTTGTCGTGGAACTTGCCGCCGTCCATGCCAACGTGCGCGTAGCCACCGGCGGGGTACTCGAGGATCTGCACGTGGTCCTGGCCCTCGAAGTCGGCCAGCTCCAGCGGATCCACGTCGTCGTACACGTCCAGGTCGCCCGCCAGGAACGCCGCCTTGCGCGACGCCGCCTCCGGGATGATGCGCGTCTCCCACGCATCAATGTAGGGACCGT
>DAOUID010000327.1:0-11426 GCA_034428315.1 Dehalococcoidia bacterium | reverse complement strand
TTTCCGAACGCTTCTGGTTGAACCTCCAGGCCCAGTACGACCTGGATATCGAGCGCGACCGGCTCGGCGACCGCCTGGAGTTGGAGGTCACGCCCCGGGCGGGTTAGCCCACCCCCGCCCTCCGCAGCACCGCCGCCGGCGCCCGCAGCCGCCAGGCATCCCGCAGCAGCTCCGAAAGCTCCTCCCGGTCGACCGCCGCCAGCCGCACCTGGATCCAGGGGTGCCGGTCGTAGTGCGGCGTCCAGAAGAACTTCTCCGGCTCCGCCGCCGCGAGCGCCTCCCGCTCGTCCGCGTCCATCCGCAGCACCAGCGACTCGCCGTCCTGGTGCAGTCGTGCGAAGAGCCGGTCGCCCACGCGGAAGCCGGGCGTGCCGTACGACGGCTTCTCCGCCGTCTCCGGCAGGGCGAGGGCGAGTTCGCGCACGTCGTCCGGCGTGGCCACGGCGCGAATCGTACCCGCTCGGTACACTCCGGCGGCAGGCAGCGGGAGGCGCTCCGGGAATGGACATCGACCTCGAAGGCAAGACCGCCATCGTTACGGGCGGCTCGCGGGGCATCGGCTACGCCATCGCCGAGGCGTTCGTCGGCGCCGGCGCGCGCGTCGTCATCAGCGCGCGCGGCCAGGAGGCCCTCGACGAGGCGGCCAGGCGCCTCGGCCCCAACGCCATCGCCATCCCCTGCGACGTTGCCGATCCCGAGTCCGTCCTCGCCCTCGTCGAGAGCGCGAGCCGCCTCGGGCTCGTCGATGTGCTCGTCAACAACGCCGGCATCAGCCCCTTCTACAAGCGCGTCGAGCACACCACCGCCGAGGACCTCGACCAGCTCATGGGGGTCAATCTGCGCGGCGCCTGGTGCTGCAGCATCGAAGTCGCGACGCGCCTTTTCGAGGCCGAGCGCCCCGGCAGCATCATCAACGTCAGCTCCATGCTCGGCCTCCAGCCCGACGCGCGTCAGGGCGCCTATGGGGTCACGAAGGCGGGCCTCATCCACATGGCCAAGGTGTTCGCGCTCGAGTGGGCCGACCGCGGCATCCGCGTGAACGCCCTCGCCCCCGGCTGGACCGAGAGCGACCTGACGAACGCCCTCTTCGAGAGCCGCCACGGCCCGCGCCTCAAGGGCGACGTGCCCCTCGGCCGCTTCGCCACCCCGGAGGATGTCGCCGGCGCCGCCCTCTACCTCGCCAGCGACGCCAGCAGCTACGTTACCGGCGCCGTCATCACCATCGACGGCGGCCGCTCCCTCCGCTAATGGCTGCGATTCGCCTGACGCGAGAGAATCGTGAGCGCGCCGTCGACTTCGTGCTCACGCACGCCCTTCCCCTCGACAAGGCTACCTTCTACCACCACCTCCTCGACGGCGACCCCAGCACGGTCATCGAGGAGGTGGCCGCCCTCCAGAACGACGACGGCGGCTTTCACGGCATGGAGGCCGACTTCCAGGACGGCGCATCCTCGGTGCTCTGCACCCTGCGCGCCCTCGAGATCCTCGGGGAGCTCGGGCTGGACGCCGGCGGTCCCATCGCCGCCTGTGCCGCCGGCTTCCTGCTCGCCTCGTACGTGCCCGAGTGGCGCTCCTGGCCGCTCGTCCCCCGCCACGACAACGCCGCCCCCCACGCCCCCTGGTGGCACTGGTCCGAGGAGTTCGACGAGAGCTGGGGCTTCTACGCCGACAACCCCTGCCCCTCTGTCGCGGCAACGCTCCACGACTACTCCCAACACGTCGAGGCCGCCTTCCTCGACGAGATGACGGAGGTCGTGGTGGAGCGCGCCGCCGAAGTCGACCCCGCCGCCGTCCAGAAGGACGCGCTCGAGTGCTACATACGCTTCGCCACCACCCCCGCCGTCCCCTCCGCCGCCCGCGATGCCGTGCTGGCGCGCCTCCCCGGGTTCGTCGAGGCCACGCTCGTGACCGATCCTGCCGAGTGGGGCGGCTATGGCCTCCAGCCCCTCGACCTCGTCGACGGCCCCGCCTCGCCCCTCTACGCCCCCTTCCGCGAGCACGTCGACCGCCACCTCGACCACGTCGTCGAAACGCAGGGTGAGGACGGCGCCTGGGCGCCCAACTGGAGCTGGATGGGCACGTTCCCCGAGGCCTGGGAGGAGGCGGAGGTCGCCTGGAAGGGTGTGCTGACGGTCAAGCGCCTGCGCCAGCTCGCCGCCTTCGACCGGGTCGGCTGAATCGCCCGTAGTGTTCTCTGGTTGAATATTGAGACGAGATCGCCTCCATATTCAAGTCTTACTTGGACATGAGCACTGACAGCGCTCTATGTGAAAGCAGAGTTGAGTACAGGAGGCCGGATCGCCCTGTACTAAAGCGACACTTTAGTAAGAGACCCTCCCACGCTCCATGCGAAAGCAGGCTTGAACACAGAGGCTCACTGCCCGTCATATTGAAGTGATGGTTGAGTATGGACCGGAGCCCCCGGCCCCTCGACGAACAGATCTGTGTACTCGGCATAGCGGAAGACGCGGTTGCGCTTTTGGCCGGTCACCTCTTCGAGGACGCCGAGCTCTTCAAAGCGCGTCACAAGGTTGTTGGCCGCTGTGTAGGTTATGCCGAGTGTCTCTTGGGCTTCTGGCACGGTGATGAGCGGCCTCCGGTAGAGGGTTTCGAGGAGGCGCAGCCCGGTGCCCGTGCCTCTCCCCAGTTGCGATTCAAGCAGACTTCGGTGTCGCTCGCGCAACCCGACGATCTCGCGGGCTGTCGCGGTCGCTTCTCTGGCTACCGCTTCAACCGCGCGCAGGAAGAACATGGTCCAGTTCTCCCAGGCGCCTTCTTCACGTACAGCTTGGAGCGCATCATAGTACTGACTGCGGTACTGCCTCAGGTAGTGCGAGAGGTAGAGGACTGGGCGCTGGAGCGCTCCTCTCTCGCAAAGAAGCAGGGTGATCAGTAGTCGTCCAAGTCGCCCATTTCCATCGAGAAACGGATGGATCGTCTCGAATTGTGCGTGGATGAGGCCGATCCGGACGAGCAGGGAAAGATCGTCGCCCTCGTGGATGAAACGTTCGAGATCGGACAGCGCCTCCGGGACGACCTGGTGAGGGGGTGGTACGAAGGTCGCCTCGCTTGGGGACGGCCCGCCGATCCAATTCTGGCTCGTCCGAATGAGCCCGGGCTGCCGTTCGGCGCCACGCCTGCCTGCCAGCAAGCGCTCGTGAACCTCCCGCAGGAGGCGCATTGAGACTGGCAGTGTGTCAAGGCGGTCCAACCCGTGGTCCATGGCCGTGACGTAGTTCATGACCTCGTCGACATCATCGGGTCGACGAGGCCGAAGTACGTTCGCCTCGGCGGCCAGAAGGTCGTTCAGGGAACTCTGGGTCCCCTCGATCTGGCTGGAGAAGACCGCCTCCTTGCGCATGTACATCCATACGAAGAGGTCCTGGTCAGGGAGGATCTGCGTAGCGCCGTCGAGCCGGCCCAGGGCCTGGTTTGCCTCCGCGAGGAGTGCGGTGAGTTCCACCGTCAGGTCCAGTGGTGGGTCGGGCGGCAGCGACGCCGGGATGAACGCGCGGTATCCCTGCGGTTGCGGCTCGTACCGGCCGGCTCGCTGCGAGCGTGCTTCGGGCGCCATGCTGTTCCTCGCTTGAGTACAGCGCCCCGCAAGGGTCCATACTCAAGCGTCACTTTAGTATGGTCTCGCCGAGGCGTCCATACTCAAGCCTGAGTGAGTAACGGACGCCGCTTCCCCTCGACCCACCCGTACGCCAAGATCGCCGGGCCGCCAGTGCGCGGCCTGGAGGCACCCGTGTCCAAACCCGTCGCCCTCATCACGGGCGCCAGCCGCGGCATCGGCAAGCAGCTCGCCATCGACCTCGCCGCCGATGGCTACGACCTCGTCGTCTGCGCCCGCTCCACCGCCGACTCTCCCGCCAGTCTCCCCGGGACCATCGACGAGACCGCCGAGCTCGCCCGCGAGCAGGGCGCCGACGTGCTCGTCGCCCCCCTCGACGTACGCGACGAGGAGGCCGTGGCCGCTCTCGCCGACACGGTCTACGAGCGTTTCGGGCGCTGCGACCTGCTCATCAACAACGCTGCCGTGGGCGTTCCCGGCGCCACCCTCGAGAACTCGACCAAGCGCTGGCGGCTGGCCACCGACATCAACATCCACGGCCCCTTCTACCTCATCTACTACCTCTGCCCGCGCATGCGCGATGGGGGCGAGGGCCGCGTCATCAACATCTCCTCGGGCGCGTCCGTGAACCCCGGCTTCCGCCGCATCAGCTACACGACCACGAAGCGCGCCCTTGAGGCGATGACCGAGGGCTTCGCGGTCGAGCTCGAAGGCTCCGTGGCGGTGAACTGCATCCGCCTCGAGCTCGGCGTTTGGACCGAGGGCTACGCCTTCACCCTCGGCGACGTCGACCGCTCCGACTTCGAGGACCCCATCATCATGTCCGACGCCGTCCTCTGGATGGCGAAGCAGCCCCTCGACTACACCGGCCAGGTCGTCACCATCGCCGACCTGCGCGAGCAGGGCGGCGTCCGCCCGAAGACGACCGCGGGCTAGCGCGGCGGCGGGCCTGCGCGCCCGCCCCCTGCTAGACTCGCCCCACTCTCTTCGGGAGCCACCCATGCGCTTCACCCACGACACCGACATCGAGTCCTTCCGCGCCGAGGTTCGCCAGTTCATCGCCGATGAGCTTCCCGGCGAGGAGGAGCGGCTGGCGCAGTCCCTCCGCGGCGGCTTCGAGTCCCTCCAGGAAGAGTACGACTACACGATGGGCTTCCAGAAGAAGCTCGCCGACCGCGACTGGCTGGCCATGGCATGGCCCGAGGAGTACGGCGGGGGCGGCGCCTCGCACATGCGCCAGCTCGTCTACAACGAAGAGATGTCGTACGCCGGAGCGCCCGTGATGAACATGGGCATTTCCTGGGTCGGCCCCTCGCTCATGCTCTACGGCACCGAGGAGCAGAAGCAGAAATACATCCAGCCCATCGCCAGCGCCGACCAGTGGTGGTGCACCCTCTATAGCGAACCGGGCGCGGGCAGCGATCTCGCCTCCCTCCAGACGAGCGCCATCCGCGACGGCGACGACTACGTGATCAACGGTCAGAAGATCTGGACCTCCGGCGGACACCTCTCCGACTGGGGCTGGCTCGCCGCCCGCACCGACCCCGACGCCCCCAAGCACAAGGGAATCTCCCTCCTCATGCTCGATATGAAGTCGCCCGGGATCAGCGTGCGACCACTGGTCAACATCGCCGACCAGCACGCCTTCAACGAGGTCTTCTTCGAGGACGTGCGCGTCCCCGTCGAGCAGCGCGTGGGCGAGGAGAACCGGGGCTGGTACCACCTCGCCGTCGCCCTCGACTTCGAGCGCAGCGGCATCGCCGCCTACTCCGGCGGCCGCCGCAACATCGAGCGCCTCACCCGCATCGCCGCCGACAACCCGCAGCTCGTGACGAACCGCCCCGGCATCCGCAGCGAACTGGCTGACCGCATGGTCGAGGTGAACGTGGGCACGTTCCTCGCCTACCGCGTCGCGACGATGCAGGCCCAGGGCCTCCTGCCCAACCACGAGGCGAGCGCGAGCAAGCTGTTCGGCAGCGAGCTCGGCCAGCGTATCGCCCGCACGGGCATGCACCTGCTGGGGATGGCCGGGCAACTGCGGGGCGAGTCCTCGCGCGCCGACATCGACCAGGCCCAGAACTACCTGTACACCGTCTCCGGCACGATCGCGGCGGGCACGAGCGAGATCCAGCGCAACATCATGGCGACGCGCGGCCTCGGCCTCCCGAGGGGGTAACGCCCCCGGGGCCGCTACGGCCCCCTCTGCTAGACTCGCGGGACTTCCTTCCCGGAGCCCGCCATGCGCTTCACTCACGAGAGCGACATCGAGTCCTTCCGCGCCGAGGTCCGCCAGTTCATCGCCGATGAGCTTCCCCCCGAAGAGGAGCGCCTCGAGCGGTCGCGGCGCGGCGGCTTCGAGACGAACCAGGAAGAGTACGACTACACGATGGGCTTCCAGAAGAAGCTTGCCGATCGCGGCTGGCTCGCGATGGCCTGGCCGAAGGAGTACGGCGGCGGCGGCGCCCCCCACATGCGCCAGCTCGTCTACAACGAGGAGATGTCGTACGCGGGCGCGCCCGTGGGGAACATGGGCATCGCCTGGGTCGGCCCCTCCCTCATGCTCTACGGCACCGAGGAGCAGAAGCAGAAGTACATCCCGCCCATCACGAGCGCCGAGCAGTGGTGGTGCACGCTCTACAGCGAACCCGGTGCCGGCAGCGACCTCGCCTCCCTCCAGACCAGCGCCGTGCGTGACGGCGACGACTACGTGATCAACGGCCAGAAGATCTGGACCTCCGGCGGCCACCTCGCCGACTGGGGCTGGCTCGCCGCCCGCACCGATCCCGACGCCCCCAAGCACAAGGGCATCTCCCTCCTCATGCTCGACATGAAGTCGCCCGGCATCACCGTGCGCCCGCTCATCAACCTCGGCGATCAGCACAGCTTCAACGAGGTGTTCTTCGAGGATGTGCGCGTCCCGGTCGAGCAGCGCGTCGGCGAGGAGAACCGGGGCTGGTACCACCTCGCCGTGGCCCTCGACTTCGAGCGCAGCGGCATCGGCGCCTACGCCGGGGGCCGGCGCACGATCGAGCGCTTCACCCGGCTCGTGGAGGAGCGCCCCGAGCTCTGGCAGCACCGCAAGACCATCCGCACCGAGCTCGCCGAGCGCGCGATCGAGGTGAACGTCGGCACGTTCCTCGCCTACCGCGTCGCAACCATGCAGGCGCAGGGCCTCGTCCCCAACCACGAGGCCAGCGCCAGCAAGCTCTTCGGCAGCGAGCTCAACCAGCGGCTGCAACTCACCGGCATGCACATCCTCGGCATGTCCGGGATGCTGCGGGGCGAGTCCTCCCGCGTCTGGTTCGACCAGGCGCAGGTCTTCCTGCGCTCGGCCGCGAACACGGTCGAGGCGGGCACGAGCGAGATCCAGCGCAACATCATGGCCACCCGCGGCCTCGGCCTCCCCAGGGGGTAGGATCAGGGAATGACGACGTTCACCGCTTACGTTGAGTGGGATGACGAGGTGCGGCTCTTCGTTGGGGTCGTTCCTGGTATTCCGGGCGCTCACACGCAAGGTGCAACCCTGGACGAACTCCGGGACAACCTCCGTGAAGTCCTCGAACTTCTTGCAGAAGAGGGTGAACTCTCGGCGGATGAAGCTCCGCGCTTTGTTGGGCTTCAACAGCTCGATGTGGCGGTTTGAGTCGGATACCCCCGGCAACCTTCCGCGAACTTGACGGCATCCTTCGACGGCTGGGGTTCGAGGCTCGACAGGGGAAGGGCAGCCACGTGTTCTACCGACACCCAGATGGGCGGACGACAACCGTCCCAGACCACCGGGCGCGGGAGATTGGCCCGTCGCTTATTCGCAGCGTTCTGAGCGACATCAACCTGACTCGCGACGATTACCTGGCGGCGCGTCAGGGGCGTTTCCCCCGGTGACTGACCCCGTCCGCCTCTACCTCGTGCGCCACGGACAGGCGCGCGCCGGCGACGGCTCGTATGGCCACGACACGCCCCTCTCCCCGCTCGGGAGGAGGCAGGCCGGCGCTGTCGCCGTTGCCCTTGCGAACGCATCGCTGGCCGCCGTCTACGTGAGCCCAATGCGCCGCGCCCGCGAAACGGCACAGCCCCTCGCCCGCCTGACCGGCCTCGAAGTGCGGGTCGATGACCGGCTGAGCGAGTTCGAGATGGCGGACTGGGGTCCGGATCAAAATAAAGACTTCGACTGGACCATCTGGCGGGGCGAGGACGCCGGCGTTCCCGGTGGTGAGACGCTGGGGGCCTTCGCCGAGCGAGTCGGGGCCGCCTGCGACGACATTGTGACGCCGCACGTTGGGGAGGCCATCGCCATCGTCTCGCACTCGGGCACGAACGACGCCATCCTGCGCTGGGCCATGAGCATCCCCGCCGGGGCCGCCTGGTTTCACGAGTTCGACCTGCCCAACGGGGCTATCGTCGAGCTGCTCGTGTGGCCGGAGGGTCGCCACCCCGAGGGAGCGCCCCGCTATGGCGTCATCCAGCGGGCGCCCAACCTCGACCACCTTCCCGAGCCGCTCCGGAGCGACACCTGACCGGGGAACGCGGAGGTTAGTCCTCCGCCGGACCCGCGCGCCACGCGCGCAACGCCGCCGAGACGGCAAGGACCGCCACGCCCGCATCGATGAGCCGCCAGTACTGCGGATCGGCCTCCACGCCGCTGCGCCCCCACTCCCACGTGAACCAGTTCCAGAAGAAGAGGAGCGCGAAGAAGGCGGTTGCGTAGAGGCTGGCCTTGGCCGTGAGCCAGGCCCTCGTCACGGGTGCGCCCGGCTCGTGGCCGGCGGCCCGGCTCTCCTGGCCGGCGATCGCCAGCATCAGGACCAGCGCGACCGCGATGAGCCAGGAGATGATCCTCCAGCCGTCGGATAGCGCGTCGGCAGAGTCGTAGAAATTCTGGAGCACGAACTGCGCGCCCGTGCCCACGCCCACGACCCCCAGGTAAATCGCCACCAGCTTCCGGAATGCTTGCATTGCGCCCATGCGACTCCTCCCCCTTGCTCGCCTGCGCCAAGCCTACGCATGGGGGCAAGGGGCCTGCCGTTGCCCTCTCGAAGACCCGCGTACGATTCGGGCAGCCCTACGGACACTGGAGCAGTGCCATGCGGATCGACGATGTCTTCCTCACGACCTTCGGCTGGGACGTGCCCCACGGCGCCTATCCCGGCTCCTCCATCGCCTACGGTGGCGAGCGCCAGATGGGCGTGCTCACCATCCGCACCGACGAGGGCGTCGAGGGACACTCCTTCCTCGGCTCCGCCAGCCGCGACGCGACCATGGACGCCGAGGCCGTGCTGACCCTCCTCAAGCCCGTCGTCATGGGCGAGAACCCGCTCGACATCGGCCGCTTCTGGCACGCCATGTGGAAGCGCCGCCGCGGCGCTTCCTTCCGCGCAATCGGCGCCGTCGATGTGGCCCTCTGGGACCTTGCGGGCAAGATCGCGGGACTGCCCGTGCACCGCCTGCTCGGTTCCTGCCGCAGCTCCGTGCCCGCCTACGCTAGCTCCGCCGCCCTCCCCTCGCCCGAGGCCTACGCCGAGGAGGCGAAGTCGTTCCAGGATCGCGGCTGGACCGCCTACAAGATCCACCCCGACACGCGCCCGCTCGTAGACATCGACATCTGCCGCGCCGCCCGCGAAGCCGTCGGCCCCGACATGCGCCTGATGCTCGACTCCGTCTGGGCCTACAGCTACGAGGACGCCGTCCGCGTGGGCCGGGCGATCGAGGACCTCGACTACTACTGGTACGAGGACCCGCTCGAGGAAGAGGACATCTACGGCTACGTGAAGCTGCGCCAGAAGCTCGACGTCCCCATCCTCGCAACGGAGTTCGCTCCCGCCAGCTTCTACGGCATGCAGCAATGGGTGCAGCAGCAGGCCACCGACATCCTGCGCGGCGACGTGGCCGTCTCCGGTGGCATCACGGCCCTCCACAAGATCGCCAACCTCGCCGACGCCTTCCGCATGAAGTGCGAGGTCCACCACGGTGGCAACTCGCTCAACAACGTCGCCAACCTGCACGTCATCATGGCGGTCAACAACTGCGAGTACTTCGAGGTGCTCCTGCCCGACGCCGCCCAGAAGTACGGCCTCGTGAACGACATCGAGGTCGACGCGAACGGCATGGTGCACGCCCCCGAGGAGCCCGGCCTCGGCTACGAGATCGACTGGGACCTTGTCCGCGCCCGCCAGATCAGCGAGCTGCGCTAGCGCCGCCGTCCGGCTTGGGCCGCCCCTCCGTTACCGTGAGGGCGTCCAGGTCGAGCCGCCGTGAGGCATGGTCGATGTCTATCCCGGCGACGCCGCCCTCGGCGTTGATGTCTATGACCACGCCGTCGGCCACCTCAAACGAATCCACCCCGGGTTCGTTGTCGAGGTCGATGTAGAGGGAATCGTTAGCCCGGTCGTACAGGAGTTTCACTGTCTGGCTCCGCCGTTGTCTGGCAGCATAGCAAACCGGCGATCCGGGAACGCGTTGTGAACCGTCTCTCCATCCTCGAGTGTGACGACTCGAAGAAACCTCCCATCGAGCTCGTGGATGCGACCCCAATACCGGAACCGTCCGTCCGGCTGCTGCAGCACGGCACTGGGGTTGCTGAGGACTCGCTCGCACCACTCTCGTCGAAGGTACGGCCGCTTCTGGAGGACTACGTTGTCGAAGTAGTCGGTAGTCTTCAGGCTCTGCCTCCCGTCCCCGCTACTCGGTCACCAGCGTGACCGTGTTCGGCTCCCGCACCAGCTTCGAGAGGGGGCAGCGCTCGGCGGCGTAGGCGTGCAGCGTCGCGACCTGCTCGGCGGTCGCGTCCGGCGCCTCCAGCGACACCCGCGCCGTGATGTCGAAGGGCAGGTCGGGGTCGTCGCTATCGATGCCGAGGAAGTGCGCGTCGTTGTTCGAGGAGCTGACCGTCACCTCGACCCGGTCGAGGGGGATGTCGAGCGTGGCCGCCGCGATCAGGTAGGTGTGGGTGAGGCACGTGCTGATCACGCCGCAGAACAGCTCCGGCGAGCTTGGGCCGAGGCCCTGGCCGCCGAAGTCCGGCCCTGAGTCGCCGGACGAGCTCCCAGTCGCGCATGCGCAGCTTGCGCACGCCCGTGGCGTCGTCCGCGACGCACGTGGCGGAGACGGTCTCGCGCCACTGGTCGCCCCGCGGCTTGGCCGCCGCCGCGGCCCGCATCGCGCGAGCCTTGTGGCGCAGGTAGTCGCGGAGGCCGCGACCGTCCGGAGCGTCCTCGCTCATTTCAGCTCGCTTCGCTCGATCGCTTCGACTGCTGCGCGCTCGCGTGCGGTTTCCAGGCGCTCGACTGCTTCGCGCTCGCGTGCGGTTTCCAGGCGCTCGACTGCTTCGCGCTCGCTCACCGGAACGACCACTCCGTGCCCTCGGGGCCGTCTTGCAGCTCGACGCCGAGCTCCACGAGCCCGTCGCGAACCCGGTCCGCGAGCGCGTACTGCTTCGCCGTGCGCAGCTCCGTGCGCAGCTCGACCAGCAGGTCGACGAACGGCGCCGCGTTCTCGTCGCGGTGCGGGGGCTCGTGCAGCGTGAAGCCGAGCACGCCCGCCAGCTCCCGCAGCGTCGCCTGCGCGGCGCTGGCGTCGCCACCATCGTCATGGGTTTGATTGATCGCGCGCGCCAACTGGAACAGAGCCGCGAGCGCGCGGGGAGTGTTCAGATCGTCGTCCATTGCTTCCGCGAACTGGGCGTATGTGTTGCTGGGATCAAGTGTCGTGACTGCTGCGCTACCGGTGCCCTTGGCGAAAGCTGCATGCCGCAGGCGCTCGGCGCCGGCCTTCGCTGATTCGAGCGCCTCCTCGCTGTACGTGACCGGGCTGCGGTAGTGGCTCGTGACGATGAACATGCGCAGGGCGTCGGTCCCGT
>DAOUID010000326.1:0-3941 GCA_034428315.1 Dehalococcoidia bacterium | reverse complement strand
CCTCTCTGGTCCCGGAGCGGGCCTCGGTCGTAGCATGAAGCGCATGAACGAGGACGAGCGGGAGAGCCTGGCGCGGAAGTCGCAGGCGGATCGGGTGCTGGAGCGCGCGGCCTCGGAGCTCGAGGTGCTGCTGAAGGAAGCGAGCGCGGCGCTGCGCCCCTTCCCCTCCTTCCCCAACGCCTTCTTCACGAACGCGATCGAGTGCGACCCGGGCCCGGCGGGCGATCCGGAGCGGGGCTGCGTGGTGGTGGGAGAGGACGGCGAGCTGTACGAGCTCGAATTCGGCGTGGATCACGACGCCGTCGAGCTGACGGGCTCGTGGGATCCGGTGACGGCGCGCAAGGAGGAGAAGCGGCCGCTGACCCTCCATCCCCGCGACTACGTGGTGTACGCCTACAGCGGGCTGATGGCCGTGACGGAGGCGCTGCTGGAACGGGCGGAGGAGGAAGGGGAGGAGTCGTGAGTGGGTTCCTGAAGGCGATCGTCGTGCTGGCGGCGGCGGGCGCGGTGGGGGCGGTCGTGTGGCGGCTGCTGGCGCGGCGGCGGGAGATCGAGAGCGGCGAGGTTGCCGGGGAGGTGGAGGCCGGGATGGGCGAGATCATCGGGGAGGGCCGCCTGCGGACGGCAGCGAGCTACCTGGACGAGGGCAACGTCTACTTCAACGTGGGCCAGTACGCGCTCGCGATCGAGCGGTACACGCGGGCGCTGGCGGAGACGCCGGGACTGCCGCCGGCGCTCTACAACCGGGGCACGGCGCACACGCACCTGGGGGAGTACGACGAGGCGCTGGCGGACTACGACGCGACCATCGAGCTGACGCCCGGCGACATCGACGCGCTCAACAACCGGGGGCTGCTGCGGCTGTACCGCTCAGAGCCGAAGGAGGCGCTGGCCGACTTCGAGCGAGCGCTGGAGCTGAGCCCCGAGGACGCGACGGTGATCGTGAACCGGGGCGTGGCGCAGCTGGAGACGACGGCGCACAAGGCCGCGCTCGACAGCTTCGTGAAGGCGACGAGGCTGGCCCCGGAAGACGCCTCCGCGCACTACGGAGCGGCCCAGGCGGCGGCCGGGCTGGGGAAGCGCAAGGCGGCCTTGCGCCACCTGCACGATGCGCTCGATCTGCAGCCCGCGCTGGCCCAGGAGGCGGCGGGCGACGCCAGGCTGGCATCGCTGGACGGGGACGACGAGTTCATGAAGCTGTTGCGCCAGACCGGCGAGGAGTAGCCAATGCCCACCACCCGTTTCGTGTTGCTGTACGACTACGTCGAGGACGTGGTGGAGAAGCGCGCGCCCTTCCGGGCCGACCACCTGGCGCTCGCGAACGAGTACCTGGAACGCGGCGAGTTGCAGATGGCGGGCGCCTTCGCGGACCCGGTGGACGGGGCGGCGTTCGTGTTCACGGTGGAGGAGCGGGCGAGAGTGGAGGCGTTCGTCGCCGCCGACCCGTACGTGGCCAACGGGCTCGTGCCCTCATGGCGGATCAAGCCGTGGACGGTGGTGATCGGCGGCGACTAGGCGCGGGGTTCGAGGCCAAAGGCCTCGGCCAGCAGCTCGTAGGAACGCAGGCGCTTGTCGTAGTCGTAGGTGATGGTGACGACGACGAAGTCGTCGACGCCGTACTGCTCTCCCATCGAGAGGAGACGCTCCCGCACCTGTTGAGGATCGCCGTAGATGGAACGGCGCTTGAGGACATCGATGTACTCGCGCTCGGGCTCGGTGTACGCGAAGGCGAGGGCGTCCTCGGGCGGGGGGATGCCGCCCCGGCCCGCCTCGCCCATGAGGCGCCAGCCCCAGCGGCTCCAGCTGAGGCGCTCGGCCTCCTCCTCCGTCTCGGCGACGAGCGCGGAGACGGCGATCGAGGCGCGCGGCTCGGGGGCGACGGGCGAGGGGGCGAAGAGCTTGCGGTAGGCGTCGAGGGCGCTGTCGGCGCGGTGCGAGTTGATGAAGTGGGCGTAGCAGAAGGGCCAGCCAAGCTCGGCGGCGTAGCCGGCGCTGACGTCGCTGGAGCCGAGCAGCCAGAGGTTGGGCATGGCCTGGGGGCGGGGCATGGCCCGGATGCCGTGGAACTCGTGGTCGGGGGGAAAGTCGTCGGCGAGGAAGCCGTAGAGGTCGAGGAGCTGGTTGGGGAAGTCGCGCAGGTCCATGGGCACGCCGCTGGGGGCGAGGGCGCGGGCGGTGCGGGCGTCGCTGCCGGGGGCGCGCCCGATGCCGAGGTCGATGCGTCCGGGATGGAGCGTCTCGAGCAGGCGGAAGGCCTCGGCGACCTTGAGGGCGCTGTAGTGGGGGAGCATGACGCCGCCGGAGCCGACGCGGATGTGGTCGGTCTGCATGGCGATCTGGCCGATGAGGACCTCGGGGGCGGTGGAGGCGAGGGCGGAGGTGTTGTGGTGCTCGGCGACCCAGTAGCGCTCGAAGCCGAGGCGGTCGGCGAGCTGGGCGAGGCGGACGGTTTCGGCGAGGGCCTCGGCGGCGGTCCCTCCCCTGCGCACGGGTGACTGGTCGAGAACGCTGAGGGTGGTCATGGCGGCGGCGCGGGGGTGGCCCCTTCGGGCACCTCGATGCGCTCCTCCTGGGGGCGCTTGCGGCGAGTGCCCTCGGGGAGGGGTGTGCGCCGCAGCCTTCCGGTGAGGCGGTCGGCCTCGGCGCGGGTGATCTTGCCTTCCGCTACGAGCGTGGCGGCCTGCACGGGCGAGAGCTCGGCCTGCGCGAGCACGTCGATGCGGAGGTTGCGGAATGCGGGGATCGCGACGAAGACGACGGCGAGCAGGCCGAGCAGGACGAGGGAGACGACGACGACGGTCTCCTGGGCGCCGAAGCGGTCGGCGGCGTAGGTGATGGGAAGCACGCCGATGGGCATGACACCGAAGGACATCATCATGATGGACATGACGCGGCCACGCAGTTCCTCGGGGGCAATGGTCTGGACGGCGGTGTTGTTGGAGGACATGAACAGCATCTGGCCGATGTTGCTGGCGGCGATGAAGACGAGGGCGAGGCCGAAGATGCCGATGGCCCCGAAAGCGGCCAGAAAGCCTGCCATGATGACGGCGCCAACGAACATGATGTGGCCCTTGTTGGGGAGGCCGTCGAAGTTGGCGGAGACGATGGTGCCGATGAGGCCGCCGACGCCGCCGGCGCCCATCAGCAGCCCGAAGCCCATGCCTCCGGGGCGGTTGAATATCTCCTCGGCGAAGAGGGGGAGCATGACCTGGACGGGGAAGGCGAAGAAGGGCATGAGCATCCCGGCGACGAGGAGCATGAGGATGACGGGGGTGGAGATGGCGTAGCGGAAGCCGCCACGAAGCCCATCGATGAAGCTCTCGCCTTCCTCGGATTCGGCCTGCATGCCGTGGACGGGCAGCCGGAACTCCGAGGCGACGGCGCCGACGAAGAGCAGGAAGGTGAGCAGGTAGACCCAGCCCAGACCCCCGTGCTCGCCGACGCCGATGAAGCCGAGGGGGGCGATGAGGATGCCGGCGAGGGCGGGGGCGATGATGCGGGTCAGGTTCATGCCGCTCATCTGCAGGGAGACGGCGTTCATCAGCTTGTGCTGGGGCACGAGCTGAGGCACGAGCGCCTGCCGTGCGGGCATGTTCAGCGAGAAGATAGTGCCCGCGGAGAAGGCGAGGATGAAGAGGTACTCGTACTCCATGAGGTCGGTGAGGATGAGGACCGTCGTGACCAGGCTGATGAGCGCGGCGGCCATCTGCGTGACGATGAGCAGCGTGCGCTTGTTGACGCGGTCGGCGATGAGGCCCCCGACGGGGGCGACGAAGATCATGGGGGCGGCCGCCCCGAGGGTGACCAACCCAAGACCGGTGGCCTTGGAGCCCTCGGCGGAGAGGTCGTAGGCGAGTTGGGCGCGCAGCACGAACTGCATCTGCATGGCCATGAAGAAGGCGGCGTTGCCGGCGAAGTACCAGGCGAACTCACGCTCCTGG
>DAOUID010000325.1:0-8280 GCA_034428315.1 Dehalococcoidia bacterium | reverse complement strand
GTCAAGAGCTGGCACAACTTCGAGGGGCGCTACTACCAGAGCGGGGCGAACGCCCAGGACACGCTTCCCGGAACGGCGGCCATCACCCGACTCTGGGGTGGTCCCGCCTCATACGGCACGGCGCTGCAATTCGCGGAGTACTGCCGCAAGTACGGCAAGACCCACGAGATGATGGCGCCGTTCATGGAGAACTCGCGCCGCAACGGGCTGATGTTCCCCGAGGGCTACTGGGCGCAGCACCGGCCCGAGGAGCTGGGGCGAGAGGACTACCTCGCGGCGCGCTGGATCGCGAAGCCCGCCAACCTGTTCGACAACGACATCCCCATCATGATGTCGGGCGCCTACCTCTTCTCAACAGCGGAGCGGGCGGCGGACATGAAACAGAAGCCGGTCTACATCCTCAATCACGCATCGAGCAACGCGCGGCCCCGCAGCCTGACGCCCACGCTGGACGAGGTGGAAGCAGAGACGGCGCGCACCGCCCGCAAGATCTACGAAGGCGCGGGGATCACCGCCGACGATCTCTCCTTCGAGAACATGTACGACGGTTTCTCGCTCTTTCACCAGTTCCACCTGGAGGGCCTGGGCTATCGCGGGATCAAGTTCGGGGAGGCGCTGGACTTCTACCAGACCGACATCAGCATCGAAGGGCCCAACCCGGTCTCCCCCAGCGGGGGCAACGTCGGCAGCGGCCGCAGCCGGGTCTGGATGCACACGGACTGCATCCAGCAGCTGCAGGGCCGCGCCGGCCCGAGGCAGGTCACGGGCGTCAAGCCGGAAGTGGCGGTCTCGGGCGGGCCGATGCCCCTCGGGGGGAACTTCACGGTCTGGAGCGCCAGCCCCGACTAGTCACGGTCGAGGGCGAGGACGAGGAGTGGCCCATGGTGGTTCTGATCAGCTTCGACATCGACGGCACGCTGGAGGTGGGCGATCCCCCCGGCGTGCTCACGATGGACATGGTCCGCCTAGTGCGCGACAAGGGCTTTCTGATCGGCAGCTGTTCCGATCGCACGCTAAGCGGTCAACGTGCGATCTGGGCCGCACACGACATCGAGGTCGACTTCGTGGTCTCGAAGCACATGCTGCCGGACGTGAAGGCGCAATTCGAGGCGGACGTGTACGTCCATATCGGCGACCGCGAGGACCTCGACCGGCAGTACGCGCTCGCGGCGGGGTTCGAGTTCCTCTGGCCCGACGAGGCCGTGGCTCACCCCCACTTCCAGCCGGAGCCCTGACCGGCCGGTTGGCGACATCCGGAGCCAGGCAGCGCTGGCTACGATGGAGCGCGAATCGGTTCGTCCCAATCGATGCCGCACTCCGAGCACCACCGCCTGAGCCAGAAGTCTCCGGCGGCGGTTTCGTCGCCACGCTCCGCGTGGATCTGCCCGCCACAGCGACACGGCCGGGGAAACGACGTCCAGCAGCCACCGCAACGCGCTTCGGGCTGATGCACCTGGAGAAACTGCGGGTGCGTGGACAGGCTCATCCCGATCGCCCCTCCGTACCGTCCGCCCCCCTAGGCGGGCCGCTCCGGCTCTTCTTCCGCGCGAGTGGCGGCGAGGATGGCCCGCTCGAGCATGGCCAGGCCATCCGCAACCTCAGACTCCGTGATCGAGAGAGGCGGCGCGATGCGCAGCACGTTGCGGTGCAGCCCGCCCTTGCCGATCAGCAAGCCCTCGGCCCTGGCTGCGTCGAGGACGCGGTCGGCGAGGCGGGGGAGGGGTTCGAGCGAGCCCGGAGAAGCGAACTCGACTCCGATCATGAGGCCCTTGCCCCGAACCTCGGCCAGCTCGGGCACGCGCGAGGCGATCGCCTCGATGCCCTCCTTGAGGGCGCGCCCCTGCACGCGGGCGTTCTCCTGGAGGTCCTGCTCGAACAACACCTCCAGGTTGGCCAGCGCCGCCGTTGTGGCAAGGGGATTGCCGCCGAAGGTGGAGAGGGAATTCGCCGGCAGGCTATCGACGACATCGGCACGGCCGACGACGCCGGCAATGGGCACGCCGTTTCCGAGCCCCTTTGCGAAGGTCAGGAGGTCGGGGACGATGCCGTGCGCCTGGTAGCCCCAGAAGTGGTCGCCGGTGCGGCCCCAGCCGGTCTGCACCTCGTCGGCGATAAAGAGGATGCCCCGCTCGTCGAGGACATCCTTGAGGGCGCCGAGGAAGCCATCGGGAGGGACAACGAAGCCGCCCGCGCCCTGGATCGGCTCGGCGATCATGGCGGCCACATCGCCCGAGGTCGCCACGGCGAGGAGGTCTCGCAGGTCATCGACGCAGGCCGCCACGAACTCTTCCTCGGGGAGGCCTCCGAAGGGCGACCGGAGCCGGTAGCCGCCGTGCACGTAGGTGACGTTGAAGGGGCTCAAGGCGGTGGCGGACCAGGAGGCCTGGCCGGTGACGGCGACGGTGGAGTGGGACTTGCCGTGGTAGCTGTTTCTCAGCGCGAGAATCTGGTCGGACGATCGAAACTGGGTGGCCATCATCAGGGCGGCGTCGTTCGCTTCGGTCCCCGAGTTGGTGAAGAACACCCGGGCGTCGGGTATGCCGGAGAGCTCGGCGATGCGCTCCGCCAGCTCGATCTGGGGCTCGATGAGGTAGAGGGTGCTGGTGTGGAGCATGCGGGCCGCCTGGGCCTGGATGGCCTCGATCACGCTCGGGACGCGGTAGCCCGTCATGGTCGTGAGGATGCCGCCGAAGAAGTCCAGGTAGCGATTGCCTTCGGCGTCGACGACGTGCCTGCCCTCTCCATCGACAAGCGCGATGGGCTCGTCGTAGTAGATGGGCATCCAGGACGGCATCACGCCACGGTGGCGCGCCAGGAGGTCGGCGTGTTTCGCCACTACAGGGCCCTCCCCAGGAACGCCCCCGTGTGAATCGCGTTGCGGATGCTGTTGCGGCCCTGCGCGTCGCCGACCTGGTGCACCTCAATGCCCTCGGCTTCGAGCTCGTCGGCGAGGTACCGATTGGGTTCGTGGTGCGTGACCACGATGACGGTATCGGCCGGGATCGTGCGCACGCGGTCGGTATGGAGGACGCCGATGTCCACCTCACCCGGACGGATCTCGCGGAGATAGTGCCCGCCAATCAGGTCGAAGTCGCCCGACATGAGACGCTCTCGCGCGGCGCCTACGGTCACGGGCGGATAGGGGAGGTTCTCCCCCAGGTCCTTCAAGCGTGAGACGAGGGTCACGTGAACTCCCGCCTCGAGCAGCACGTCCGCCGCGGAGATGGCCTCGAACGAGCCGGTGTCGTCGAACACGAGCGTCGGGCCCTGGATGTTGACGGGATCGCCGTAGCCGAGCAGGTCCTGGGCGTTGTAGACGTGGGGGAGGTCGTGGCCGGGGAGGGTGACGGCGGGCGTCGCGACCTGGAAGCCGTCGGCGCGGGGGCTGGCGCCGGTGGCCAGCACGACCACGTCGGCGTCCGCCTCCATGACGGTGTCGAGGTCAACGAGGGAGTTCAGGCGCACATCGACCTGGAGGCGCTTGAGCTCCTCGGCGAGCCAGTGGGTGATAGCGCCGACGTCCCCCCGCTTGGGGGCGCTCGCGGCGATGTTCACCTGGCCGCCCAGCCGGGGCGTCGCCTCGTGGATCTGGACGTGATGGCCGCGGATAGCGGCCGTGCGGGCGGCCTCCATGCCGGCGGGGCCGCCTCCCACCACGACGACCCGCCTCGGCTCCTCGGCGAGGACCTCGGGCTCCTGGGTGACGGTGGCCTCCTGGCCGGCGGCCACATTGACGACGCAACTGAGGCCCTGGCCGCTCATGAGGCGTCCGACGCAGCCCATGTTGGTGCCGATACAGGGCCTGATGAGGTCCTCGTCGCCACGGTGGGCCTTGTTCACCAGCTCGGGATCGGCGATCAGCGCGCGAACCATGGAGACCATGTCCGCCTGCCCCGACTCCACGAGGGCATGGGCGTGGTCGATTGTCAGGATGCGGCCAACGACGATGCTCGGTTTCGTGATCACGGGACGGATGGTGGTATTCGGGGCCATCTCGACGCCAAGGGGGTCGTCCGTGGGTGCGATCAGCTTGTGGAAGCGCCAGTAGGAGCCCATGTGGAGCGAGACGTAGTCGACGAGGGGGTCGACCGCCTCCGCGATCTGGCGGTTGAGCTCGGCGGTGAGGCCGCCAGGCACATAGTCCTCGTTCGGGAGCCGCACGCCCACCGCGAAGTCGCTGTCGCCGACCTCGCCGCGAATGGCGTCGATGACCTCGAGGAGGAGGCGCAGGCGGTTCTCGGGGGAGCCGCCGTACTCATCGTCACGCTGGTTGAGGGCGGGGGAGAGGAACTCGTGCAGGAGGTAGCCGCTGGAGGCGTGGATGTCGACGCCATCGAGGCCGGCGTCGCGGATGCGGCGGGCGGCTCCGGCGAAGTGCTCGACGAGGTCGGCGATCTGGCCCTTGCTGATGGCGAGGGGCACGACGGCGCCGCCGAGGAAGTTCGGGATCTCGCTCGCCGACCAGGCCTCCGCGCCCCCGACCATCTCGGGCTGCGAAGCGCCCGGATGGTAGATCTGGTGGAACATCTTCATCCCGTGCTCGTGCACGGCATCCGCGAGCTTCGACAGGTAGGGCTTGCAGTCGTCGCTCCACACGGGGAGCGCTCCCGGGGCGTTGGGGTGAACGCTCGTGGCGGACACGGTCGACATGCCCACGCCGCCCTTCGCGCGGGCGACGTGATAGGCGATGAAGTCGTCGCCGTAGAGGCCGGTGCCGTGCGGCGAGCGCACGATGCGGTTCTTGATGGTGACGCCGCCCACGTTGATGGGCTCGAAGAGCTTGTCGTACATGTCGCCTCCCTCGGGCGTTACGCAGCCGTCAACTTGTACCGGATTGGCAGACTCTTGATGCCACTGACGAAGGTGGCCGTCGACGTTGTGACCTCGCCCACGAGCTCGACCGATTCGAGCCGGGGCAGGATGTGCCCGAAGAGCGTCGTCATCTCCAGCCGCGCGAGGTGGGCGCCGAGGCAGTAGTGGACGCCGTACCCGTAGGCGATGTGGCGGTCGGCGGCCTCGCGCGTGACATCGAATCGAAGGGGGTCCTCGAACGCCCGCGGATCGAGGTTGGCGGCGGCGTACGAGAGCAGGAGCCACTCGCCCTTCGCGATCGGCTGGCCCGCCACCTCCGCGTCGTCCTGGGCAGTGCGCATGAAGTGGCGGACTGGGGAGGAGATACGGACCAGCTCCTCGACGGCGTTGGGGATGAGCTCGGGCTTCCTCCTGAGGAGCGCGAGTTGGTCGGGGTTCTCCGCGAGGAGGCGCATGCCCTCGGCCATGGCCGCGGAGGTGGTGTCGTGGCCGGCGGTGGCGACGATGAGGTAGTAGCCCATCGTCTCCAGGATGGGCATGGGAGCGTCGTCGATGAGGCCGGTGGCGATGCAGGTCGCGAGGTCGCCGGTGGGATTGGCGCGGCGGTCGGCGCTGAGGGTGGCGAAGTACTGGAAGAAGTCGCGCAGGACGGCCATGACGTCCTCAGGGTCGCGATCGCTGGGGACAAAATCGGGGTCGCTGGCGCCGAACATCTCCTGGGTGAGCTGGAGCATCCGGGGGTAGTCCTCCTGCGGGAGGCCGAGGATGGCGAGGATCGTCTCGAGGGGGAAGGGCAGGGCGACCTCCGTGTTGAAGTCGACCTCGCCGCCCGCTCCCTCCAGCGTGGCCATGGCCTTGCGGCTGAGTTCGTCCAGGCGGGGCTGAAGCTGGCGGACGCTGCCGGGCCTGAACCAGTCGTTGGTGAGCATGCGGTACTTCCGGTGCTCCGGCTCGTCCATGTGGATGAGCGTCTTGGCGCGCGGCCCGCCCTGCACCCGCAAGGCGAGGATATCGTCGCGCGTGAGGATGGGTTCGGGGCCGTTCGTGAAGCGCTCGTGCTGCGCCTCGATCTCGAGGATCTCGTCGCGGCCGATGACGGCCCGGAAGGGACCGAAGCCCTCGGCCTCGATTGGGTGGAAGGGCCCCGCGGCGTGCAGCGCGAGCGCCTCCTCGCGCCACGAGGTCATGTCGCCGAAGCGCTTCGGGTTGGTGAACAGGTCGGTGGCCATCCGTCCTCCCGAGTGCGCGCAGTTTACTGGCTGCGACGGCGGTCCGATTGCGCGCACCGGCTCGTCAGCCCAGGCGCCGCCGGGAAGGGCTAGGCTACGGCGTGCTCCCAGCCGGAGAGCCGGGGAGGTCTCGACATGCAGGCACTGGTGTTGCGGGGAACGACTCTGACCGTGGAGGAGTGGGCGCGCCCGACCCCCGGGCGGGGGGAGGTGCTGGTCCGCGTGCTGGCAGCGGGCATCTGCGGATCCGACGTTCACGCTGCCCTCCACCTCGAGGGCATCATCGAGGAGACCGGTCCGACGTCGTGGTATGCGGACGCCGACCTGACCGAGGGGCTGGTGATGGGCCACGAGTTCGTGGCCGAGGTCGTCGAGGTCGGGCCCGACATCACGGAATGGTCGCCGGGAGACCGCGTGGTCAAGGCGCCGGCGCGTGCCACCACCCGTCCCCGGCCGCCGCGCATGGCCGGCGCCTACAGCTCCGAACTGAACGGCGCCTTCGCCGACTACATGGCGTTGTGGGAGCCCACGCTCATGGCCGTGCCCGAGAACGTGAGCGTCGAGGTGGCGGCCACGACGGAGCCCTGCTCGGTCGCGCGACACGCCACGCACGAGGGGGAGATCGCCGCGGACGAACGGGTGCTCATCATGGGGGCGGGGCCGATCGGGCTGATGGCGCTGCTGTGGCTGAAGCACGACGGCGTGGAGCGGGTCGGCATCAGCGACCCGGTCGCCGAGCGACGCGAGCTGGCGGCGTCCCTGGGCGCCGACGTCGTCCTCGACCCATCGGACCCAGCCTTTGCCTCGGACCTCGAAGCCGGATTCGAGGCGCGGCCGGACGTCGTGTTCGACTGCGTCGGCATCCCGGGGATCATCCGGCAGGCGATGGACGCGGTGAGGCCCGGCGGCAGGGTGATCGTCGTGGGCGTCTGCATGGAGGAGGACCGCTTCCTGCCCTTCGTCGGGATCAACAAGGCGCTCACCATCAAGTTCTCGGTGGCCTACACGCGGGACGAGTTCGCGGAGACGCTGGCTGCCTTCAGCAGTGGAGCGATCGACACCACGCCCCTCGTGACCCGCACCGTGGACCTGGGCGAGCTGCCGGAGGAGTTCGAGCGGATCGCGGCGGGCGATCAGCTCAACTGCAAGGTCCTCGTCCGCCCGGCCTAGTCGACGACGACGGGCGTCACCGCCCCGAGGATCCAGCGCGCGATGGCGGTCATGTCGGCGTCCTGGTGCGGCTGGCCGAACACCTGCACGCCGACGGGCATGCCGGCGACGCTCATCAGCGGCGTGCTCACGGCGGGGGCGAACAGCATCGAGCTGGGGAAGTTGAAGACGGGGTCGCCGGTGGGGCGCGGGTGGAGAGGCTCGCCCGGCCTGTCACCGAGCCACACGTGTGCGGGGCCAGGGCAGGAGAGCGTGATGATGGCGTCGGCAGCGTCCGCCAGCGCGGCGTGGGACTCCTGCGCCACCTCGCGGATGATGAGCAGCGCCCGGTAGTCGTCCACGGACATGGCCTCGGCGGCGGCCAGCACTTCCTTCGCGCGTGCGCTCACGCCGTCGGGATGCTGATCGACAAGGTTGCGGGTGGCCCAGCGGTTCTCCCAGCCCGTGATCGCGTTGCAGACGTTGCGGGCATCGCCGACGGCGCACTCCAGGGACTCGACGAGGGGGTCGTCGCGCCGCCCGACAAGCTGGACACCAAGGTCACGAAGCTGGTCGAGGACCGAGGCGAAGCCCGCCTTGCTAGGGTCGTCCAGCTCGTCCCACCCCTGGGTCTCCAGCACGATGAGGCGCTCCGGCCTGACCGGTTCGGGCGTGATCGATGGGCCGTCGAGGCCGGGCCAGCCCCGATCGCCGCCCGCGCGTGTCGCAATCTCGATGGCGACCTGCCACATGTCCTCGATGCAGCCGGCGTGAACGCCGTGCGTGCTCATGCTCGTCGCCTGGCGCTCGCCGCGGTTGATGCCGCCCTGCGTGGGCTTGAGGGCGACGTTCCCGCAGTAGCCCGCGGGCCGGATGATCGACCCGCCGACCTGTGTGCCGAGGGCCGCCGGCAGCATGCGTGCCGCAACCGCCGCGGCCGAGCCGGAGGAGGAACCGCCCGGCGAGCGCCGCGGGTCGAACGGGTTCGTGGTGGGGCCGGGGTGGGCGCCCCCGAGCTCGGCCGTGACGGTCTTGCCGAGGATGACGGCGCCGGCCTGCCGCAGCGCCCACACGGCGGCGTTGTCCCGCT
>DAOUID010000324.1:0-3911 GCA_034428315.1 Dehalococcoidia bacterium | reverse complement strand
TGAGGCCGGTGGTGGGCTCGTCGAGGACGTAGAGCGTCTTGCCGGTGGAGCGCCGGGCGAGCTCGCTGGCGAGCTTGATGCGCTGGGCTTCGCCCCCGGAGAGCGTCGTGGCGGGCTGTCCGAGGCGGATGTAGCCGAGGCCGGTAGCGTCGAGCGTGCTGAGGATGCGCTTGACTCGGGGGAAGCGGTCGAAGTGCTCGAGCGCTTCGGCGACGGTCATGTCGAGGACCTCGGCGATGTTCTTGCCGCGGAAGTGGATCTCGAGGGCCTCGCGGTTGTAGCGGTGGCCGTGGCAGACCTCGCAGGGGACGGTCACGTCGGGGAGGAACTGCATCTCGACGAGCTTGTAGCCGTCGCCGGAGCACTCCTCGCAGCGGCCTCCCTTCACGTTGAAGCTGAAGCGCCCGGGCTTGTAGCCGCGGGCTCGGGCCTCGGGCACGGAGGCGAAGAGCTCGCGGATGACGGTGAAGACGCCGGTGTAGGTGGCGGGGTTGGAGCGGGGCGTGCGGCCAATGGGGGACTGGTCGATGTCGACGATCTTGTCGAGGTGCTCGAACCCCTCGATGGCGTCGTGGGCGCCGGGGCTCTGGCGACCGTTCTGGAGGACGTTGACGGCGCGTTTCACGAGGACCTCGGTGATGAGCGAGGACTTCCCGGAGCCGGATACCCCGGTGACGACGACGAACTTGCCGAGGGGGACGGCGACGTCGAGGTTCTTGAGGTTGTTCTCGCGGGCGCCGCGGATGACCAACTCCTCCCCGTTGCCTGGACGGCGCTCCCCGGGGGTGGGGATGGTGCGCCGGCCGGAGAGGTAGGCGCCGGTGATGCTGTCCTCGCAATCGAGGATGGCGGCCATGGACCCCTCAGCCACGACGTTGCCGCCATCGCGCCCCGCCTCGGGACCGAGATCGATGATGTGGTCGGCGGCGCGCATGGTGGCCTCGTCGTGCTCGACGACCATGACGGTGTTGCCGAGGTCGCGCAGGCGCTCGAGGGTGCGGATGAGGCGGTCGCCGTCGACCGGGTGGAGGCCGATCGAGGGCTCGTCACAGATGTAGAGGACACCCATGAGGGCGGACCCGATCTGGGTGGCGAGGCGGATGCGCTGGGATTCGCCGCCGGAGAGGGTGCCGGAGGCGCGGTCGAGCGTCAGGTACTCCAGCCCGACGTCGATGAGGAACTGCAGGCGTGAGCGGATCTCCTTGAGGATCTGGCGGGCGATGGTCTGCTCGCGTTCGGTGAGGGGCGTCTCGGGGGCGTCGAGGGCGTCGAACCAGCGGAGCGTCTCGGAGATGCTGCCGTGCGTCACGTCGACCACCGTGCGCTCGTCGATGCGGACGCCGAGGGCTTCGGGGCGGAGGCGCTGTCCCTGGCAGCCGGGGCAGGGGACGGCGCCCATGTAGCGCTCGATGTCGCTCCGGACGTAGTCGGAGTCGGTTTCCTTGTGGCGACGCTGGAGGTTGTTGACGACCCCCTCGTAACGGGCGTCGTAATAGCGCGTGCGTCCGTAATCGTTGGTGAAGCGCAGGTGCAGCTTCTCGTCGCCGCTGCCGTAGAAGATGACGTTGAGTTGGTCCTCAGTCAGATCGCGGATGGGGGTGTCGATGCCGAAGCCGTAGTGCTCGGCGACGGCTTCGAGCAGACGGTAGTACCAGGGCTGGCCGCTGCGCGCCTTGGAGAACGGCTCGATGGCTCCTTCGGCGATGGTCTTCGTGCGGTCGGGGATGACGAGAGCGGGATCGACCTGCATCTCGACGCCGAGGCCGGTGCAACGCGAACAGGCGCCGTGGGGGCTGTTGAAGCTGAAGGTTCGCGGTTCGATCTCGCCGAAGGAGAAGCCGTCGTAGGGGCAGGCGAAGTGTTCGCTGAAGATGCGCTCGGGCGCTTCCTCCTCGCCGGAGCGGGGGACGGTGGCGACGTGCATGACCCCCTGTCCGGCGGTGAGCGCCGTCTCGACAGACTCGGCGAGACGGAGGCCGGCGCCGTCGCTCTCGCCCGGCTCGGGCACGACCACGCGGTCGACGACGACATCGATGTCGTGGCGCTTGTTCTTGTCGAGCTCGATGCCCTCATCGAGATCCCGCACCTCGCCGTCGATGCGGACACGCACGAAGCCCTGGCGGCGGGCCTCGTCGAGGAGGCGGACGTGCTCGCCCTTCCTCGCGCGCGTCAGGGGGGCGAGCAGCAGGAGTCGCGAGCCGGGCGGGTAGGCGAGGGTCGCGTCGACGACCTGCTGGACGGTCTGGCGCTCGATGGGGCGGCCGCAGGTGGGACAGTGGGGGTGGCCCACGCGCGCCCAGAGGAGGCGCATGTAGTCGTAGATCTCGGTGACGGTGCCGACGGTGGAGCGGGGGTTGTTGGAGGCCGCCTTCTGGTCGATGGAGATGGCGGGGGAGAGCCCGTCGATGTGGTCGACGTCGGGCTTCTCCATGAGGCCGAGGAACTGGCGGGCGTAGGCGGAGAGGGACTCGACGTAGCGGCGCTGGCCCTCGGCGTAGATGGTGTCGAAGGCGAGGGATGACTTGCCCGAGCCGGAGAGCCCCGTGATCACGACGAGCTTGTCACGCGGGATCTCGACGTCGATGTTCTTGAGGTTGTGCTCACGGGCGCCGCGCACGGCAATGTGGTCGAGGGGCATGCACCCTCGATTCTAGCAGCGGCCTCCGAACCGATCGCCGCGGCAGCTACCGGGTCTGGGTCAGGTCCACCTCGTAGGCCTCGAGAACGGTGATCTGGCCGCCCTGGAACTGAAAGACGGCGTAGGAGCCGGTGGTCGGGTCCCCGTTTGGCGTGAAGTTGATCGGCCCGCTGACGCCCACGTAGTCGATGTTCTCACCGGCGTCGATAAGGGCGACGCACTCCTCGTAGGAGGTGCACTCGGTTCCCTCGTGGGTGAGTCCGGCGATGGCCTCCATGATGGCGTCGCCGCCCGTGCCGCCGGCTATCTCGGCGGCGAGCGCCAGGAGAACGACGCAGTCGTAGGACTGGGCGGCGAAGTTGACGTTGCCGTCGGTGATGTCGGAGATGCGGGTGTTGAACTCGTCACTCCCGGCGACGCCGATGAACTTCATGCCGTCGAGGACGGTGGGATCGTTGGGGTCGACGAGCGTCCACAGGAAGGGGTGGAAGAGGGCGTCGCCGCCGTACTGGATCTCGGGGCCGAAGCCCGCCTCGATGAGGCCGTGGACGATGCTCGTGCCATCGAAGAAGAAGCCGACGTTGACGATGGCGTCGGGGGCGAAGTCGGAAACGGCCGCGACCTGGGAATCGAAGGTCGTGGAGCCCGGGTCGTAGAGGATGACCTCGGCCTCGGCCCCGAACTCGACGAGGAGCTGGGCGACCAGCCCGCTGATGGCGATGCCGTAGTCGTCGGCTCGGCCGACGATGGCGACGCGCGTGCCGCCGTCCTCGGCGACGACGCGAGCCATGATGGGCGCCACCGCGTGGGCGGGCGGCACCGTGCGGAAGAAGTAGGCCGCGTTCTCCTGCGTGCTGAGGGCCGGGGACTGGGCGGAGGGGGTGCACTGGGGTATCTGCTCGTCGAAGAAGCCCTGGATGACAGCCTGGGTCACGGCGGAGGTGGCGGGCCCGACGATGACGTCCGCCCCTTCGCCCAGCAGCCGGGCGGCGGCCTCGCGTCCGGTGGAGGGGTTGGTGGCGGTGTCGGCAATCGTGGAGGTGACATTGCCGCCGGCGGCGTTGATGTCGTCGACGGCGAGCCTCATCGCCTCGATGGCGGGGGCGGCCAGGGGCCCGACGGCTCCCGTCTCGGGGACGAGCAGGCCGATGTGGAGGGCGACCCGCTCGGGGGCGGCCTCGGTGGGGGGCGGAGCGGCTTCCGTTGGCTCAGGCGTGGCGGCGGCGCCCTCCGTGGAGGGGGGTGGCGTCGGCTCGGGGGGTGCGGTGGGGGG
>DAOUID010000323.1:0-5423 GCA_034428315.1 Dehalococcoidia bacterium | reverse complement strand
AACGCGCACTACCGGCTGCTCTGGACGGGAACGGTGTTCTCGTACTTCGGGATGCAGATGCAGATCGTGGCGAGGGGCTGGCTCGCCTTCGACCTGACGGGGCAGAACACGGCGCTGGGGGCGATGATGCTCGCCTTCGGCGCGCCGAGCCTGGTCTTCACGCTCTGGGGCGGGGTGATCGCGGACCGGCTGCCCCGGCGCCGGACGCTAGTCATCTCTCAGGGTGTGCTCTGCCTCAACTCGGCCTGGATAGCGCTCATGGTGGCGGTCGGGTGGATGGAGTTCTGGATGCTGCTGGCCGCGAGCTTCACACAGGGCGTCGGGTTCGCCTTCATGGGGCCGGCCCGGAACGCGTTCATCGGGTCGCTGGTGGGCCGCGAGGCGGTGGGGAACGCGATCGTCCTGCAGCAGCTCAGCATGAATGGCACGCGGGTGGTGGGGCCGGCCCTGGCGGGGGTGTTCATCTCCCTCTGGTTCATCGGGGTGGGGGGCGTCTACTTCATGACCGCGACCGGGTTCCTGATCGCGATCCTGACCGTCCTGCGGCTCCCTCCCGGAGAGCCGGAGGAGCGGGCGGAGGTAACCTCGCCGGTGCAGGACCTCGTGGACGGTGTTCGCTACGTCTGGAGCCGGCCATCGGTGGCGACCCTGATCCTGACGTCGTTCGCGCTGACGGCGTTCGCCTTTCCCTTCCAGTCGTTCCTGCCCTCGCTGGCTGAGGACATCTACAACGCGGGCTCGGAAGGGCTCGGGGTGCTGGGGACGGTGCAGGCGGTGGGGGCCGTGATCGCGGTCGTGCTGGTGGCGGGGACCGCGGGGCGGGCGGGCGCGTGGCAACAGCAGCTCCTGCTGGCGTTCGCCTTCGGGGGGTCGGTGACGCTGCTGGGCTTCGCCAACAGCTTCGCAACGGGGCTCGGGGCGATCCTGCTGGTGGGCGCGTGCTCGGCGGGGTTCCAGTCGCTCAACAACGCGCTCTCGCTCCAGTACTCGGCGTTCCGCTACCACGGGCGGGTGCAGTCGTTGAACATGCTGTCGTGGAGCCTGTTCGGGATCTTCTCGATGCCGATCGGGGTGGTGGCGGACATCATCGGCATTCGCGAGACGCTGATGATCGCGGGGGTGATAGGCGTGGGGGCGGTGCTGGCCCTGCACGTGGTCGGGCGGGTGTGGGGAGCGGAGGAGGACCGGCACCTTGATCCGGAGGGGCCACCCCCCTAGGCGCCGGGGGCGCACACAGGCGGGGGTTGGTACGCTCGCGGGCAAGGCGACCAATGGCCGAGACCCTTCCCGACGAACGCCCCCAGCAGCGCCGCGAATACGCGGGGCCCGGGTTCACGTTCGGGATCGCGACGCTGGTGGTGGTGGTCGTGGGGTTCGGCATCTGGTTCCTGGAGATCCGCGGCGATGGGGGTGGGGTCGAGGCGGAGGCGGGGCTGGGGGTGGTGGCGCTCGAGGATGCGCTCAATCCAACCGATGAGGCGCCGGCGGCGGAGGTGGGGCGGGCGGCGCCCTCCTTCCGGCTGCGCTCGCTCGACGGTTCGGTGGCGGAGCTGGCGGACTACCGCGGCCGGTACGTGCTGCTGAACTTCTGGGCGTCGTGGTGCGGTCCCTGCCGGGGGGAGACGCCGGCGCTGCAAGCGTTCTTCGAGCAGGAGTCGCCGGGGCTGCTGGTGGTGGGGGTGAACCAGCAGGAAGGGCCGGAGACGGCGCGAGCGTTCACGGAGCAGTTCGGCGTGACCTACCCGATCGTGCTCGATCGCGACGGGCAGGTCTCGGGGGCGTACCGCGTGAGCACGGGGCTGCCGGTCAGCTTCCTGATCGATCCGGAGGGCGTCATCCGGCGGGTGCACCTGGGCGCGCTCACGGAGGACGATCTGACCGAGCTGGCGGGGGAGCTTCCCTGATGGCCAGCAGCGCCCCGACAGCGACTCCCCCGATGCCGAAGTTCGACCCGCTGCGGGCGACGTGGCGGCTGCTGACGAACGTGAAGTTCGCGGTGGCGCTGGTCACGCTGGCGGTACTGGCGAGCCTGCTGGGGGTGGTGCTGCCGCAGCTCCCGGCGGAAATGCGCGGCAACCCGCCCGCGCGCTCGGCCTGGCTGGAACTCCAGCGCGAGGACTTCGGCTGGCTGACGGGTGTGCTCGACGGGCTCGACCTGTTCGACGTGTTCCACAGCCCGTGGTTCGTGGCGCTCTGGATCGTGATCGTGGCGGCGGTGACGGTCTGCACGATCAGCCGCTTCCCGCCGACCTGGCGGAGCGTGCAGCGCCCCCAGACGCGGGTGAACGAGCGCTACTTCGAGACGGCGCGGCACCGGGCCTCGTTCACGCATCGGGGCGGCGCGGAGGCGGTGGAGGGGCTGCTGCGGGGCCGGCGCTACCAGGTGACACGCACGCACGAGGACGAGGGCGTGACGGAGCTGTTCGCGGAGCGCTATCCGTGGACCCAGTACGCGACGTTCATCTCGCACATGGCGCTGCTGATGCTGCTGGTGGGAGGGCTGCTGACGAACCTGGCGGGGTTCCAGCGCACGCTCGCGCTGGCGGAGGCGCGGCCGGCGGCGCCGCTCTTCGGCGACCCCGGGCCGGGCCAGATCTTCGTGGGGATGGAGGACGCGCACCGCGGCGTGGATGCGGCTGGGAACATAGTGGACTTCCACAGCGACCTGCTGCTGCGTCGCGGGGACGAGGTGGTGCGCTGCACGGCGACGGTGAACGACCCCTGCTCGGCCTTCGGGTACCGCTTCCACCAGGCCGCGTTCTTCGACGACCTCGCACAACTGACGATCTGGGGACCGGATGGGCGCGTGCTGTTTGACGACGTGCTCGACTTCGAGAACGAGTCGACGGCGACACCGGCGCTCACGGTCACGGACGCGGAAGGGGTGGTCGTGTTCGACCAGGAGCTGCCGCAGCTGGGGAGCGTGCCGGGGCTGGCGCTGGGGTACGAGGGCGAGCTCGCGCTGTCGGAGCTGGCGCTGCCGGGCGCGGTTTACGGGGTGAGCTGGCGGCCGGAGGGGGAGACGCTGGTGGTCCGCATCGACGGTGATGGGCTCAGGCCCGTCGAGCTGCTGCCCGGGGAGATGGTGGACACGGGCACGCACCGCGTCGCGTTCCGGGGGATAGCGTCCGTCCCGGCGATCCCGGTGCTGGACATGCCCCGGGGGGAGGCAGAGGGCGTCGTCAACGTGCAGATGCCGGAGGGGGCCGACGGCCGTCCCTACCTGTTCATCTCCGACATCGATGCAGGGCACGTGGTGATTCCCGAGGGGGCGACGGTGGAGACGTCGTCGGGATACCGGTATCGGTTCGGGGGGCGGGTGGACGCCTCGGGGATCGACGTACGGCGCGATCCCGGTGATACGTTCATCTGGGTGGCGGTGGGGCTTGCGCTGCTGGGGCTGGGGATCACGTTCTACGTGCCGCGACGTCGGCTCTGGGTGCGGGTCACGGACCAGCGGACACAGCTGGCGGGGGTGGCGGCGCGCACGACACGCTTCGGGCGCGAGCTGCGGCACATGGGCGCGGAGCTCGGGGCGACGGACGCGCTCCTGCCGGAGGACGTGGAGGAGAGCGGCGGGCGGCCGCACTCCTGAGGAGAGCGCCGCCTTGTAGGTTGACAAGCGAATCATCTAGCTAGACAGTTAGCTAGACAGACGAGGGGCTCCATGGCGACCGTGAACGTTCACGAGGCGAAGACACAGCTCTCGCGCCTGCTGGCGCAAGTCGAGGCTGGCGAAGAAGTGGTAATCGCGCGCAACGGCAAACCCGTGGCACGGCTCGTACCGTGCGAGCAGCGGGGCAGGCGGCGATTTGGCTCCTTGAGGGGCCGCATCAAGCTTGACGAGAGCTTCTTCGACCCCCTCCCCGAGGAGGAACTGGCCGCCTGGGAGGGCGACTAGACCTTGCGCCTGCTCCTCGATACGCACGCGTTCATCTGGTGGTTCGAGGGGAGCAGGCGACTGCCCGTGCCCGCCCGGGAGGCAATCGCGGACGACAACAACGACGTGTTCGTAAGCGCCGCCTCTGCCTGGGAGATCGCAACCAAGCACAGGCTGGGGAAGCTGGCGGGGGTTGACGTCCTAGCCCGCAGCATCCCCGAATACATCGCCGATCAACGCTTCGAGAGCCTCCCTGTGACCGTTGAGGACGGCGTCCGCGCGGGCGCTCTGCCGGGACCGCATCGTGACCCCTTCGACAGGATGTTGGCGGCACAGGCCATGGGGAGAGACCTCGTCATCGTGTCGACAGAAGCACTGTTCGATCGCTACGGCGTCCAGCGCCTGTGGGAGGGCGGCTAGGCGCTACTGGAAGAGAGCGCCGACGCTCTGGCCGGTGTGGATACGCTGGATGGCATCGCCGAACTGGGGGGCGGTGGAGATGACGTGCATGTTGGGGAGACGCTTCTCGGGGGGAAGGGGAACCGTGTCTGTCACGACGATCTCGTGGACGTCGGCGTCGCGCAGGCGGTCGACGGCGGGGCCGCTCAGGATGGCGTGATAGCCGGCCACGAGAATCTCCCGGGCGCCCTTCTCGCGGAGGATGTTGACGGCCTGGACCATCGTGCCGGCGGTGTCGATCTCATCGTCGACAAGGAGCGCGTTGCGGCCCTCGACATCGCCGATGACGTTGAGGGCTTCGGTGCTGCCGGTGTTGCCGAGGCGGCGCTTCTCAACGATGGCGATGGGGAGGTCGAGGCGGACGGCCATGTCGCGGGCGAGCTTCTCGCCGCCCACATCGGTGGAGACGACGGTGTAGTTCCCCATGTCCTTGCCCGTGTAGTAGGCGCTCACGGGGAAGAGTGCGTTCAACTCATCGAGGGGGATGTTGAAGAAGCCCTGGATCTGCCCGGCGTGCAGGTTCATGGTGAGGACGCGGTCGGCGCCGGCGGTCTCGATAAGGTTGGCGAGGAGGCGGGCGCTGATGGGTACGCGCGGCTGGTCCTTCTTGTCGCTGCGGCCGTAGGCGTAGTAGGGGATGACGGCGGTGATGCGCCCGGCGGAGGCGCGGCGGGCGGCATCGATCATGATGAGCAGCTCGAGGATGGAGGTGCTCACGGGCGGGAAGAAGGGCTGCACGAGGAATACATCGCGGCTGCGGATGTTCTCCTGGTAGCGGACGAAGATGTTCTCGTTGGCGAACTCGAAGATGTCGGCCTCGCCCTGCTTCATCCCGAGGTGGGCGCAGATCGCCTCCGCGAAGGCGGGGTAGGTCCTTCCCGAGAAGATGGCGAGATCGACGAGCTCGTTGGTCATCAGACGACAACGAACTCCTTGTACTCGCCGAAGACGCGCCGCCACATGTTGCAAATCTCGCCGGACGTGGCGCCGACGTTGACCGCGTCGATGATGAGCGGCATGAGGTTGGTGTTGGGGTCGTTGCTGCCGTTCTCGAGGGCGCGCATGGCCTCGCCCCAGGCGTCGG
>DAOUID010000322.1:0-2697 GCA_034428315.1 Dehalococcoidia bacterium | reverse complement strand
CCTTGCGGACCTGCTCGAAGCAGGTCTCGTCGAAGCTGCCGGCGGCGCCGCACTTGACGAGGCCGGCATCACCGGGAATCGCGCGCATGAAGATGAACACGATGATCGTGATGATGAAGAGGGTGATGGGGACGAGCAGCAGCCGGCGAACGATGTAGCCGCTCATCTCGACCCCCTCCCTCTAGCGGGGCCCGACCCGGTAGGGGCCGGGCGGGCCCCGGTTTCTTGCTGCCGGTGGAGTACGGCTAGGCGTCGATCCACATGTTCTGGGCGCGCCGGTAGCCCATAGAGGCGTTGTTCTGGATGTCCGGAACACCCGGCACGTTGCGGAGACTGGCGCCCATGGCGTATCGCTGAATCGACTGCACCGGCAGGGGCAGGACGCAGCAGAAGTTGGTGAAGATGTAGCGCTGCAGATCCTGCAGGATCGCCTTGCGCTCCTCGGGGTCGACGGTGGCGCCCTGGAGGTCGTACCGGCTCTGGAGCTCGACGCCGATGTCGTTCGTGACCGCGATGATCTCCTCCGGGTAGGCGGCCGAGAGGGGATGATCGAAGGTGTAGACGCCGCCGAAGATGGCGCCGTAGCCGTTGGGCACGTAGTGGGTGAGGGCGTTGTAGTCGGGAATCGTGGAGAGCGAATTCTCGCCCGCGATGAAGTAGTGCCAGATCTTCTGCCCCGCGGGCGCGGTCGCGAGGGCGACGTAGTTGGCGAGGTCGGCCGGCTCCTGCCTCGTGGACACGCCGAGGTTCTCCTCGATGCTCTGGGCTATGAACTCGATGTGCCGGGTGCTGACCACGAAGGTCGGGATGACGGTGACGAGGCCGTCGGGGAAGACCTCGTTGCCGCCGCCCTGCTCCCAGAGCTGGCGGGCGCGGGCCGGGTCGAACTGCTGGAGCTCGCGGATCTCTTCCTGGGGGAGCACCTGCGAGAAGGCGGGGCCGACGGGCGCGCCGCGGATGCCCTCGCCGTCCAGCACGACATCGATGTAGCCCTCCCAGTCGATGGCGAGGGAGAGGGCTTCGCGCAGGAGCGGATGCGGCGCCCACTTGAAGCCGTCGAGCTCCATGATGGCGTGGTCGTTGGCGGGGCCTTCGTAGACCTCGACGTTTGCCTCGCCCGAAAGCTCTTCGGCCTTGAACTTGTCAACGGCGCCAAGGACGTACGCATCTCCCGCGATCAAACGGGTTTCCTGCGCGACGAGGTCGGCGATGATGGTGTCCTCATAGCGATCGATGTAGGGGACTTCCGCGGTGAAGCGGCCCCGGTCGCTGGAGTGGCCGGCGTAGTTGGGGTTGCGCTTGTAGGTGTTCGAGGTCTCATCGATGGTGTCGAACATGTAGGCGCCCCCACCGGCGTTGGGGGTGTCCTTGAGATGGCCGCCGCCCGCCTCCACGCTCTCCTTCGCGACGATCGCCATGGCGCTCGAGCCGAGCGACGGAATGGCGGAGGCCCAGGGGAAGGCGAGGTTGATGCCGAGCGTCTGTGCGTCGGGGGTGTCGAAGGAGGCCCCGCGGTCGACGCCCATCCAGCCCCACTGGAGCTGGTTCACCTCGGAGGCGAGCTCGGAGAGGCTGGTGGGGAAGCGGCTGTAGCTGAAGGCGACGTCCTCGGAGGTCATGTCGCGGCCACCAGCGGCTTCGGGGTTGAACTTCAGGCCGCTCTCGAGGCTGAAGACGAGGGTCGTGCCATCGGGCTGCTCCCAACTGGCGGCAGCATCGCCCCACGCCTCCTCCTCGATTAGGGAGTAGCCGAGCAGATGGTTGTAGGTGAGGGCGGTCCAGAGCGGGTCGGTCACGGTGACCGACGGGTCGAGCGACGTGTTCTGGGCCGCTTTCTGGTGCAGGAAGGTGCCCCCTCGCTTGATGGCATCAGGCGCTTCGGTGGGCTCGGGGGCGGCCGTCTCTTCCGGTGCGGCGGTCTCCTCGGGCTGGGCCGTTGCTACGGGAGTGTCTTCCTCGTCGTCATCGTCGCCGCAGCCGACTGCGACGAGTGCGGCGGCGCCTGCTCCAACGGCAGCGCCACCGGCCAGGACTCGCCTGCGCGAGACGCGCCGGCGCCAGTACTTTCCCCAGTATTCCTCGGCCATGTCTTTCCTCCTCGTTCGCCTGTCGGACCAGGCGAATTGGGGCATTCATAACGGAACGCATTGCGCCCCGCAATAGCGTGGGGTTCAGGCGTCGGCCAGCCACATGTTTTGCGCTCGGCGGTAGCCCATGGAGCCGTTGTCGCGGAAGTCCGGTGGCAACGGCACGTTCTGGACGCGAGTGCGGACCCCGTGCCACTCAACAGCGGTCACGGGGAGGGGGAACGTGCAGCAGAATTGAGTGAAGATAAGCCGCTGCAACTGCCGCAGGAGTTCGTTGCGCTGCTCCGGGTCGTGGGTCACGGCCTGGAAGTTGTAGAGGTCCTGGATGGGCTTGCCGATGTCATGCGTGACATCGATGACCTCGGGCGGGATGAGCCCCGCCTGCGGATGCTCGTGGGTGAAGAGCCCGAAGGCGCCACCGTAGCCCGTGGGCACGTAGTGGGTGAGGGCGTTGTAGTCGGGAATGGTGGAGAGGGAGTTTTCGGTGACGAGGGCGTAGCTCCAGATCTTGGAACCGGGCGGGGCGGTGAGGCTGGAGACGTAGGTGGCGAAGTCCACCGGCTCAAGCTTCGTGGGGACGCCGAGGTTCTCCTCAATGCTCTGGGCGACG
>DAOUID010000321.1:0-3275 GCA_034428315.1 Dehalococcoidia bacterium | reverse complement strand
TGCTCTACTGGCTCGTCCCCGCCAGGCACGTTCGCTTCAGCCACGTCTGGCCGGGAGCGCTGCTCGCGGCGGTGTTGTTCGAGGCGCTCAAGCTCGCGTTCGGCATCTACCTCGAGCACTTCGGGCGCTACGACCTGGTATTCGGTTCCCTTGGCGCCGTCGTCGCCTTCCTCTTCCTCGTCTTCCTCGGCGCGAACGTGTTCCTGCTCGGCGCCGAGATCTCCGCCACCTACCCGCGCGTCACCCAGGGCGAGTTCGACCGCCCCGACGATGTCCCCCGCGCCACATTCGGCGAGCTCGCCTGGCGCTTGCTCCGCGGCCTCGTCTTCCACGACGACGAGCCCCGGAGGGCCACTCCACCCCGCGACGACACCCCGGCCTGAGGCCGGGCTTACCCCGCCTTGCCCGCCTCTTCGCGCCATGCCGGTCGCGGTGGCACGATAGAGCCCACCGAGGTGACCATGCCGGACAGCGGGACGGGAGGCTCCATGCAGCGGTACGGCGGCTACGCCGTGCTCGCGGTCGTCGCCGTCGTGGTTGCCGTCCTGGTCGTGTGGCTCTTCGTCGCCGGCGGGGACGAGGAAGAACCGGCGCGCGTTGTCGAACAGCCTCCTCCTGCCGCTACGGAACCGGCCCCCGCCACCGAGCAGCCCGCCGCCACCCCGGAGCCGGCAACCGAGCCCCCCGCTGCCACGGCCGCGGACCAAACCGCCCCCGTCCCCACCGAAGACCCCGAGGTTGGCGTCATCGATGCCCACCGCCCCGAGGTCGGGAAGCCCGCCCCCGACTTCGCCCTCCGCGACGCCCGCAACCCCGACCGCATCGTCCGCCTCTCTGACTTCCGGGGGACGCCCGTCGTCCTCAACTGGTACGCGAGCTGGTGCGGTCCCTGCCGCCGCGAGATCCCCGACTTCCAGAAGGCGTACGCCGCCCTCGACGGCGAGGTCGTCTTCCTCGGCGTCAACCTCCAGGAAGACCCCGAGCGCGCCGTGGGACTCCTCGATGTGTTCGTCGCCGAGTACCCGGCCGTGCTTGATACCAAGGGCGAGGTGGCCGTGCACTACCGCATCCCGGGGATGCCCACCACCTTCTTCATCGATGCCCAGGGCGTCGTCCGCGCGCTCGGCGCCGGCCTCATCGTGGAGGAAGTGCTCGTCGAGGAGCTTGCCAAGATCGGCGTCAGCTACACGCCCGAGTAGTCGCTAGAGGCCGGCCACCTGCGGCGCGATCTCCGACGCGAAATACTCCGGCCCCTCGTCCGAGTCGAAGTCGATGTGCTGGAGCACCATCTCCTCCAGCCCCAGCTCCGCCAGCCTCCCCAGCTTGTCGACCACCTCGTCCGTCGTTCCGCTCAGGATGCCGCGCCCCTCCATCCGCTCGATCATGACCCGCGGCGACGCCTCGGGGTCGAGGCTGAAGTGCGCCATCGTCTTCGCCGTGATCGCCTTCAGCGTGTGCTCATTCGGCCCCGCGATCGGGAACACCATCATCGACCGGTAGATCGTCGCCGGGTCGCGCCCCACGTCCTCGCAGTGCTGTTGCAGCACCCGCACCTTGTGCGCGTACCCCTCCGGCTCCGTCACGGTCACGCAGTTCCACTCGTCCGCGTGCTCGGCCGCGATGCGCAGCGTGCGCCGCTCTCCCGCCCCGCCGATGAGGACGGGCGGGCGCCCCGCTTCCGGCCGCGACTGGTACCCCGCCTCCTCCAGCTGGTAGAACCGCCCCTCGAACGAAGCTGGCTGCTCCGTCCACAGCGCGCGCATCAGGCGAACCGCCTCGTCCAGCCGGTCGAAGCGCTCCTTCGTCGGCGGGAAGGGGATGCCGTAGGCCCGGTGCTCGGCCTCGTTCCACCCCGCCCCCAGCCCCATCACGAAGCGTCCCCCGCTCAGCAGGTCGACCTGCGCCGCCATGCGCGCGTCGTTCACCGGCCGCCGGAACGTGATCGGCGTCACCAGCGCCCCGAAGCGGTACGAGTGCGGCTCCCGCGCGATCGCCGCGAACGACAGCCACGCCTCCAGCGACTGCAGCTGCCGGTTCCCCGTGAAGTAGTGGTCCGACCGGAACAGCGACGCGAAGCCCAGCCGCTCCGTCAGGTTCGCGATGTGCAGCCAGCGCTCCCACGTGAGGTCGTTCTGTCCCTCTACCATCAGTCCAATACGCATCGCGACCTCCTCAGTTCTGTCCTTCCCGGGCCTGCCCATCCTGCCAGCGCCACGCGACGACGCGCGTCGGCCGGAGCCGGATGAGGGGCAGCTCTTCGAGCGCCATCGTCCGGTAGCGAAGGTAACGCGCCCGCAGCGCGTCCAACGCCTCGGGCCACGCGCCGCCTCGCTCCAGCACCTCCGCCTCGCCCTCCAGCCGCAGCCAGGCGAGCTGTTCCCAGCGCTCCTCGTAGTGGTCGACCAGGAGCGTCGCGTGCGGGTCGCGCTCGATGTTGCGGACGCGGGCGAGCGTCACGCCCTGCTTCGGCTTCTCGTCGATCGCGATCGCGATGTCGCCCCCGACCAGCGCGAAGCACACGGGCACGAGCTGCGGCAGCCCGCTGCGCGCGATCGTGCCGAGCACCGCCGAGCGCTCCTCCGCCAGCAAACGCTCCTGCCACGCCTCCATGGGCGCAGGGTGGCGGCGCGCGCCGGGCCTGTCCAGCGAAACGCGGCCCTCGCGTACAGTGCTTCCATGACCCGAACCGTGATCGCCGGTGACTTCGGCGGCACGAACCTCCGCGCCGCCCTCGTCAGCGAGGCGGGCGAGGTCCTTGCCCGTATCGAGGTGGACAGCACCCCGGATGCCTCCCCCGATGAAGTACTCGAGCGCATCGGCGACCTCCTTGCCGGGGTGCGCGATCGCGGCGCCGAGCCCCCCGTGGCCGCCTCCCTCGCCGTCGCCGGCCTCATCGATGCCGAACGGGGCGTCGTCATGGTCTCGCCCAATATCCCCGCCTTCCGCAACCTCGCCCTCACCGCCCCCCTTGCGGAGCGCCTCGGCATCCCCGTCTCCATCGAGAACGACGCCTCTGCCGCCGCCCTCGGCGAGCACCGCTTCGGTGCCGGCAAGGGGACTCGCCACCTCCTCCACGCCACCCTCGGGACCGGCATCGGCGGCGGCCTCGTCGTCGATGGCCGCCTCTACCGGGGCGCGCAGGGACTCGCCGGCGAGATCGGCCACATCGTTCTCGACCCCGCCGGACCGCCCTGCGGCTGCGGCGCGCGCGGGTGCCTCGAAGCCATCGCCGGCGGCGTCGCCTTCGGACGGCGCGCCCAGCGCCTCGTCGAGTC
>DAOUID010000320.1:0-5127 GCA_034428315.1 Dehalococcoidia bacterium | reverse complement strand
CCATCTGGGACGCCTGGCAGCAGCTCCAGACCTACAAGGAGCACATCCCCTCCCTCTTCGCCCCGAACGAGCTGCTGATCGTCTCCGATGGCTCCCTCGCCCGAGCCGGGACGCTCACGGCCGGGCGGGAGTGGTTCAAGCCCTGGCGCACCGTCGGCGGGCTTGAGCTCGCCGATGCTGCCCTACCCGAGCTTCAGGTCATGCTCGAAGGCGTCTGCATGCCCGAGCGGCTCCTGAGGCTGATCCGCACCTGCGTGGTGTTCGAAGACGACGGCGGCGCCCTCGTCAAGAAGATGGCGGGCTACCACCAGTTCTACGCCGTCCGCGTGGCCGTCGACGAGACCCTGCGGGCCACCGAGCTGCAGGTGTCGGGGCGGACGGTGGCGGAGGTGCCTGAGGGGTACGAGTCGGGGCGAAAGCCTGGCGGGGAGCGCGGCGACCGCCGCATCGGCGTCGTCTGGCACACGCAGGGGTCGGGCAAGAGCCTGACGATGGCCTTCTACGCCGGCGCCATCATCCGCGAGCCCGCTATGGAGAACCCGACGATCGTCGTCCTCACCGACCGCAACGACCTCGACGACCAGCTCTTCGGCACCTTTGCCCGCTGCCAGGACCTGCTGCGCCAGCCGCCCGTCCAGGCGGAGAGCCGCGCCGACCTGCGGAGCAAGCTCGCCGTCGAAGCGGGCGGCGTCGTGTTCACGACCATCCAGAAGTTCTTCCCCGACGAGAAGGGCGACCGCCACCCGCTGCTCTCCGACCGGCGCAATATCGTCGTCATCGCCGACGAGGCTCATCGCAGCCAGTACGAGTTCATCGACGGCTTCGCCCGCCACATGCGCGACGCACTCCCGAACGCCTCCTTCGTCGGCTTCACGGGCACGCCCGTCGAGCTGCAGGACGCGAACACGCGCGCCGTCTTCGGCGACTACATCAGCGTGTACGACATTCAGCGGGCGGTGGAGGACGGCGCCACCGTGCCCATCTACTACGAGAGTCGCCTCGCCCGGCTGACCCTCGACCGGGACGAGCAGCCGTCCATCGACCCCGACTTCGAGGAAGCCACCGAGGGTGAGGAGGTCGAGCGCAAGGAGAAGCTCAAGACCAAGTGGGCGCAGCTGGAGGCGGTTGTGGGGGCGGAGAAGCGCATCAAGCTCGTCGCCCAGGACATCGTCGAGCACTTCGAACAACGCCTCGAAGCCCTCGAGGGCAAGGCGATGGTCGTCTGCATGAGCCGGCGCATCTGCGTCGACCTCTACCGCGAGCTCGTGCGCCTGCGCCCCGAGTGGCACGACGACGATGACGACAAGGGGGCCATCAAGGTCGTCATGACGGGCTCCGCCTCCGACCCTCCAGACTGGCAGCCGCTCCTCCGGAACAAGGCCGGGCGGGAAGCGCTCGCCCGGCGCTTCCGCGACCCCGACGACCCGCTCCAGATTGTGCTCGTACGCGACATGTGGCTCACCGGCTTCGACGCGCCCAGCCTGCACACGATGTACGTCGACAAGCCCATGCGAGCCCACGGCCTCATGCAGGCCATCGCCCGTGTCAACCGCGTGTTCCGGGACAAGCCTGGCGGCCTGGTGGTCGACTACCTCGGGCTCGCACACGAGCTCAAGCGCGCCCTCGCGACCTACACCGAGAGCGGTGGCACCGGGGAGACCGCCATCGACCAGGCCGAGGCAGTCGCCCTCATGCAGGAGAAGTACGAGGTATGCCTCGGCCTCCTCCACGGCTTCGACTGGTCCGCGTGGACCTCGGGGACGCCGACGGAACGCCTATCCCTGCTGCCGGCCGCGCAGGAGCACATCCTCGTCCAGGAGAACGGCAAGGACCGCTACCTGGCCGCTGTACGCGCCCTCTCACAAGCGTTCGCGCTGGCCGTCCCCCACGAGGAGACGTACCGCATCCGCGACGACGTCGGCTTCTTCCAGGCGGTCCGCGCGGCCCTCGCGAAGCGCGCCGAGGCGGAAGCACGCCCCGCCGAGGACCTTGACCTCGCCGTGCGTCAGATCATCTCCCGCGCCGTCGCCTCCGAGGGCGTGACGGACATCTTCGCCGCGGCCGGGCTGGAGAAGCCCGACATCTCCGTGCTCTCGGACGAGTTCCTCGCCGAGGTTCGGGGCATGCCCCATCGCAACCTCGCGGTCGAGCTGCTGCAGAAGCTGCTCAAGGGCGAGCTTGCCACCCGCCGGCGGAAGAACGTCGTCCAGGCTCGCTCGTTCTCCGAGATGCTGGAGCAGACGCTGCGTCGCTACCAGAACCGAGCCATCGAGGCGGCGCAGGTCCTCGAGGAGCTGATCGAGCTCGCGAAAGATATGCGTCAGGCGAACGAGCGTGGCGAGGAGCTTGGCCTTTCAGACGACGAGCTGGCTTTCTACGACGCCCTCGGCGCCAACGACAGCGCGGTCCAGGTGCTCGGCGACGAGACACTCCGCGACATTGCCCGGGAACTGGTCGAGAAAGTCCGGGGCAACGTCACCATCGACTGGACCCTGCGAGAGAATGTCCGCGCCCAGCTCCGCGTCCTCGTACGCCGCATCCTCCGCAAACACGGCTACCCCCCGGATAAGCAGGAGCAGGCAACGCTTACGGTGCTTGAGCAGGCCGAGGTCCTCTCGGAGGGCTGGGCCGCCGCCTGACAGCTGTTCCAGTGCATGGGAATGCCGGCCGTTCCTAGGGCGCTGCCCGATTGCCGTTTGTCGATTTCGACTAGGCAATTTGCCGATTTCGCGTGGAAGCCGCTCCGGAACCGAATTGCTTACTGCCTACGTCCGGTAGGGGGCGTTCCCCTTGTACCCACTGGATTCTTCGACCATTCGGCGTTTTGCCACCCATCTCTTTTCTCTGTACACACCCATGACATCCCAACTGCCGAAATGAGCGGCGAACCTTTGGCTCGGAGCTGACTCCCAGGTCCTTGCATCCATCCTCGGTCCGCCCAGGTACTTCAGCTTGGGGAACCCTGTGACGCTGAGATCAGCATCACGGAGAAGGCGGCCGCCAGCAGCAGCCCGAACACAACCCCCCGCCGTATCCAGAGCCGTACCGTGGCCCACGCCCGCGACCGCCGCCTGTTGGACAGCGCCCGCAGGCGCCAGCCGAGGTGGCTGTGGAGCTCGAGACCCCGCTGGGGGTACGTCGCCGGCGGGAGCGTCAGTTCGTGCTGCTGCAGCATCGCCACCTCCAGCTCGAGGATGCGTACCTCGCGCTTCAGCCACGGCAGTCCCTTCCCCGGACGCCGGTGCTCGCTCCAGAGCCGCCGCCACTCGTCGACGAGCGGCCAGGCGGCGCCGTAGACCTGCTCGTCGTCGGGCTGGGCCTCCCTGGTGACGAGTTCGGGGTACTGCCGCCGAGGCTTCCTCGCCGCTGCCGGTGGTCCACTCGGATCCGGCGAGTCCTTCCCCTCTCGACGCTTCCCTTGCGCCGGCGGCCCTCCCACGACGGGCTCGTCGTCCCGGTCGGCCGCGTCCACCTGGGACTCGCCTCCACGAACTGATGCCGACCGTGCGAGTTGTTCCGCTGGCTCCGGTGCCTTCTGCCGCTGTGCATCGCTCAAGGCCTGGAACCCGGCCACCATGGCCGTCTTGAGACCAGCCAACTCCCCTTCGAGGAGCGCCATCCGCTCCTCCAGCCGCGCCACTTCCTTTTCCTGACCGGCGCTCGTGGCGAGCTCCAGCTCCAGGGCCTTGCGCACCCGCCGGGAGAGCCTCGTTTGCTTCAGACTCGTTGCCAGCGTCCTGGTGTCAATCCCCAGTGCCTCCGCCGTTTCCACACGCCCCCGCTCCTGCACCATTTCATGCAGGAGTGCGACCAGCTCTTTCTCTTGCTGGTCCCGCTCGCTCTCGCTCCCCTGCGGGTTTCCGCCACCGGCGGCGGCCGACGAGGCCTTCCGCTGTGCCCGCGTACTCCCCCCCGACATCCTGCGCATGCAAACTTGTCCTTCCGAGCGCCGATTGCGCCCTCATCAGGCGCAACCCGCCCTTTCGAGTCCCTGGCCCCTGAGTTCGCCGCAGTTCCCTGGGAAACGCCCGGTTCCATGGGCTCACGAGGGGCGGTGCAAAATTGCAACTCACCTCTCTTCCCTGTACACGTCCGGGGCCCTCACGGGCTGTCCCGGTTCGTGCACGGGCGGGTTTCAGCACACCACATCTCGCCTCCACTGGGCACGTCCTGGAAGGGGGTGCACGCATGCATCCCGGTGCATCCATGTACCCCCTCGCAGGCCGTTCCTTGGAGCGGGTCGCTGGCCGCAGACTCGATCACCCCGATAGGGGGAGGAGGAGCGGGACGGTGAAGCCCGACACCTGCGAGCAGGCGTTGCTGCGCCAGCTGGCGGCCACGCCCTTCTGTGACCGTCTCGACCTCGCCGCCCTCAGCGGCTGGTCACAGCGGGCGGTCTACACGGCGACCGCCCGCCTCGAGGAAGAAGGCTTCGCTGCCTCCCTACCCCACGCGACCGACCTCATCCCGCCCACGCGGCGCTTCCACCTCACCGCCGAAGGCGTGCGCCGGCTGGCTTTCGAACTCGACCTCGGGGTGGACGAGCTGCTGGGCGCGCGCCCCGTCTCCGCCCACTGGCGCCGCCTCCTGCTCGGGCGCCTCGACGCCCTGGCGGTCGTCTACCGCCTCGCCGCCACGGTCTCCTCTATCGCGCATCCCCTCCGCTGCCGCTGGTACCGGGCCTGGCCCCTGGACACCGCCCTCGTGCTCCCCGACGGTCGCAGTCTCGGCGTCGTCCGGCAGGGGCCGGCCTCGGACCGCACAGGCTTCTCCAAGCGGCTGCGGAGGCTGTACGAGGGTCCCCTTCCAGGAGCGATCCTCGTGCTCGTTCCGGACGAAGTACGGCTGCGTCATGCGCGCAGGCTCCTGCGTGGTGCGCCACTGCCCGCCTTTCTCGCGCAGGAGCGGCACGTAGCCGCATCCGACGAGGCCAGCCGCATCTGGCGGTTGCCCTCGCTCGCAGGTGCGGTGGGGCTGAGGGATGCACTCTCCGTCGTCTCCCGGCGGGGTGTAGTGCCGTCGGAGCCGAGGCAGGGCCGGGTCCTTCTCCCCATGGCTGCCATTCCCGAGGAGCAACTCCTGCCGTCGCTGCTCACGCCGGCGGAGAAGCGCGCCCTCGACCTCCTC
>DAOUID010000319.1:0-2594 GCA_034428315.1 Dehalococcoidia bacterium | reverse complement strand
AAGCTCCGCCTCTGCTCTTCGCGATCCTCGTCACTCATCTCGACTTTCCGTGCGGCTTCAATCAGCCTATCCAAGCTCTCAGACGCCATGACGTTTCCCTCCGAGGACCCAGACGCAAGTGCGCCTCTTGGCGAATATAGCGCCTCTCGCCTTGCCCCGCACTCACTCTTGCTAGACCCACTATAGAACTGGCGTTCTATTCCCGCAAGCGTAAACAACGCTGCTGCTACACTTTCTGGAAGCGCCGCCCGGGGGCGGCGTTCCCGCATCGGTGAGGGACCGGCAATGACCGACGCGCCAGCCAGCACGCGGCTCGCCTCCGCCTACGAACCCGGCACGGTGGAAGACCGCATCTACGCCTTCTGGGAGGAGGGCGGGTACTTCGCCGCGCAGGTGGCGCCGGGCGAGGCGCCGTACAGCATCGTGATGCCGCCGCCGAACGTGACGGGCGAGCTGCACCTGGGCCACGGGTTCGAGGACGCGCTCACGGACACGCTCGTGCGCTGGCACCGCATGCAGGGCGAGCCCACGCTCTGGCTGCCGGGGGAGGACCACGCGGGCATCGCCACGCAGAACGTGATGGAGCGGGAGCTGGCGAAGGAAGGGCTCACCCGGCATGACCTCGGGCGGGAGGGCTTCGAGGCGCGCGTCTGGCAGTGGGTGCGGCAGCTGCGGCCGCGTATCTACGAGCAGCACCGCCGGCTGGGCGCGAGCGCCGACTGGAGCCGCGACACCTTCACGCTGGACCCGCATATCGTGCGGGCGGTTCGCACGACCTTCGTGAACCTCTACAACGACGGGCTCATCTACCGCGGGCTTCGGATGATCAATTGGTGCCCGCGCTGCAGCACGGCGCTGAGCGACCTCGAGGTGGAGCACGAGGAGGAGGAGGCGCAGCTCTACTACGTGCGCTACCCGGTCGTGGGCGAGGGGGGCATGCCCCTGCCCGACGCCGTGACGGTGGCGACGGTGCGCCCGGAGACGATGGTGGCGGACACGGGCGTGGCCGTTCACCCCGAGGACGAGCGCTACGAGGACCGCATCGGGCGGACGGTGCTGCTGCCGATCATGGGCCGGGAGCTGCCGGTGGTGGCGGACGACGCGATCCAGCCGGAGTTCGGGACGGGCGCGCTGAAGGTGACGCCGGGGCACGACCCGCTCGACTGGGACATCGGGCAGCGGCACGACCTCGACGTGATCGTCGCGATCGACCAGGACGGCCGCATGAACGACGAGGCCGGTCCCTACGAGGGGATGACGGTGGACGAGGCGCGGGCGGCGATCGTGCACGACCTGGACGACGGGGGCTTCCTTGAGAAGACGGAGCCGTACACGCACAGCGTGGGCCGCTGCGAGCGCTGCGACGCGGTGGTCGAGCCGCTGCCGAGCGAGCAGTGGTGGGTGGCGGTGAACAAGGAGTACGAGCCGGGCGTGTCGCTGGCGAGCGCCGCGAGCGCGGCGATCCGGGACGAGCGCATCCGCGTCGTCCCGGGGCGGATGGCGCGGACGTTCCTGAACTGGACCGACAACCTGCGGGACTGGTGCATCAGCCGCCAGCTCTGGTGGGGGCACCAGATTCCCGTGTGGTACTGCGACTGCGGGGCGATGACGGTCGCGATCGAGGATCCGGACGTCTGCACGTCGTGCGGGAGCGCGGAGATCCGCCAGGAGGAGGACGTGCTGGACACGTGGTTCTCCTCGGCGCTGGCGCCGCACTCGGATCTGGGCTGGCCGGACGATACGGAGGACCTGCGCTACTTCTACCCCACGACCGACATGCAGATGGGCTACGACATCATGTTCTTCTGGTGCGCCAGGATGGTGTTGTTCGGGCTCTACAACATGCGCGAGCACGCGCCCGATGGGGACATCCCCTTCCGCACCGTCATCTTCCACGGCCTCATCCGGGACGCGAACGGCGTGAAGATGGCGAAGTCGCGGGGGAACGTGGTGAATCCGCTGGATGCGGCGGGCCAGTACGGGGCGGACGCGTTCCGCTTCGCGCTCCTGACGATGGGCACGCTCGGGCAGGACATGAAGTACACCGAGGACCGCATGGTCGCGGCCCGGAACTTCGCCAACAAGCTGTGGAACACGACCCGCTACGTGCTGATGCAGCTGGAGGGGCGGCGGGTGAAGCGTCCTCACGCAGCGGACCGGGACACGCTCGCGCTGGAGGACCGCTGGCTGCTGTCACGCCTGGAGGGGCTTGAGGGCGACGTCGACTCGCTCTTGACGGCGTACCAGGTGGGGGAGGCGGCGCGGCGCATCCACGACTTCCTCTGGAACGAGCTGGCGGACTGGTACGTGGAGATGAGCAAGGTGCGGCTGCGGGAGGGCGATGAGCGTCCGCTGGCGGTGCTCGCGCACGTGCTCGACCACGGGCTGCGGTTGCTGCACCCGATCATGCCGTTCGTGACCGAGGAGCTCTGGGGCAAGCTGCGGGAGCACCTCGACGACGACCTGGCGGCAGCGCTGATCGTGGCGTGGTTCCCGAAGAGCGCGGGCGTCTGGCGGGACGAGGCGGCGGAGGCGGCAATGGGCCATGTGATCGAGGTGAACCGCGCCATCCGCAACCTGCGCGCGGAGAAGGG
>DAOUID010000318.1:0-2101 GCA_034428315.1 Dehalococcoidia bacterium | reverse complement strand
CGCAGCTCCACCGACCTCGACGCCGCCGGCCAGTTCACCGCCCAGGCGTACGAGTGGCAGGACCGCACCCGCCAGGCCATGGAGAGCGGCGGCGGCCTCAAGGAAGCGCTCGACTGGCGCGACGGCCCCTACCGCGACTACCGCGCCAGCGACCGCTAGCGCCTCAGTACGGAAGCCCTGGCTTCCCCAGCAGGGCGCGCGCGTAGGTCGCGCGGCCCAGGTGCCCGTTCGCGTGCCCGATGAGGCCGTGCCCGATCGCCTCCATGCGCGAGATCTCGCCCCACGGCCGGAAGAGCTGGAACGTCTGGATGTACTCGTCGCTCATGCCCGCGATGCGCGGCACGACCGCCTCTCGCAGCGCCTCGATGTAGCGGTTGAACTCCTCCCGGGCGGGAAACATGAGGTCGTACGCCTCGTCCGCGGTCAGGTTCGTGCCCTGCTCGACGCGCGGCAGATCCCACGCCTCGTCGAACCCCTGCGCGAGCCACACCGGCTGCTCGCGGTCGAAGGCGAAGTGCACGATGTTGTCGATCGTGCGCAGCACGTGCCACACGTCGAACCCGATCGAGCTCGTCCGCCGCCCCTGCGTGTCGCGCAGCTCCTCGACGGTCAGGTCCGCAACCGCCAGCCTGCAGTAGTCGAGCACCCGCTCGACCAGCCGCGAGTACTGCGCCTGCACCGTCGCCTCGACGCCCATGCCCGGCAGGTTCCCCGGACTCGTCACGGCGTGTGCTCCTTCAGGAAGCTGCGAACCGTCTCGATCGTGTCCGGCAGCTTCGCCTCGCTGCGGCAGTCCACGTCGAGGCAGCGCGCATTGGGCGCGTCCCGGCAGATCTGCTCGGCGATGCTCGTCGGGTGGAACACGTCGCTCCCCGGCAGGATGAGGAGCGGCGTCTCGCACGAGCGCACGAACGCCTCGTCCACGCTGAAGTAGGGCGGCCGGTCCGGCCAGATGGCGTCCGCGTACCGCTCGATCAGGTCGACGTACGCGTCCGCGCTCATCGCCCCGATCTCCTCGCGGAAGCCCGCGTCGTCGTGGATTCGCCGCGCGAACGGTCCCGCCGCGTTGTTCGCCATGAAGACGCGGTTCGCCATCGCCGACTCGACGACCGCCCCCACGCCCTCCTCCCGCGCCAGCGCGAGCGTCGGCTTGAACATGTCCATGAACGTGTCGACCGAGTTCGTGTGGTTCAGCCCCACCGGGTCCTGCCCCACCCCGGACGCGATGCGGTCCGGAACCTCCTCCGCGATGCGCAGGATGAACGCTACTCCGATGCAGCCCCCGAACGTATGCGCCTGCTCGATGCCGAGGTCGTCGAGCACGGCGATCTGGTCGGCGACCATCACGTCGTAGGGCGCGGGCGCCGCGGGCGCGGGGCTTTGCCCCGCGTTCCGCTGGTCCATCCCGATGACCATGAAGTCGGAGGCGAACTCCGTGAGGGGATTGATCGCGCTCACCGACCAGAAGTCGATCTCGCTGTTCACGCCGCCCGGCGCGAAGCACAGCAGCGGGAACCCCTCCCCGAACGTCTCGTAGTGAATGACCGCCCCATCGGGCCGCTCGATATCCGGCATGCGCCACCTCCAGCGCGCCGGATTCTAGCGGCTCTAGGCAACTCTCAGGCGACTGCCCCACTCAGGCGGCGGAGCCGCCGCTCTCCTCAGCCGGGCAACGCCCGGCGCTCTCCTCGGTTACTCGACGTCGACCGTCGCGCCGGCCTCTTCCAGCTTCGCCTTGATCTCGTCCGCCTCGTCCTTCGCGATGCCTTCCTTGACCTTCGCGGGGGCGCCCTCGACGAGCTCCTTGGCTTCCTTCAGGCCCAGGCCGCTCACGACCTCGCGCACGGCCTTGATCACGTTGATCTTCTTCTCGCCGAAGTCCTTGAGGACGACGTCGAACTCCGTCTTCTCCTCGGCGGCGGCGGCAGCGCCGTCGCCACCGGCGGCCGGAGCGGCGCCCGCGGCCATCATCATCGGCGCGGCGGCCGTGATGTCGAACTCCTCTTCGATCGCCTTGTTCAGGTCGCGAAGCTCGAGCAGCGTCATGCCCTTGATGATGTCCAGGGCTTCTTCGATCTTGGTGGCCATTGCAGTTCCCCTT
>DAOUID010000317.1:0-6809 GCA_034428315.1 Dehalococcoidia bacterium | reverse complement strand
CCGACCTCTTCCATGCCACGCTGGAGATCGGAGGCGACGAACGCGATGTGGTGGATGTCCTCGTAGCGAATCATTGTGACTCCCAGCCGGCGCGCTAGCCGCCTCCGCCCCCGCCGGCAATGGCGGAGACGATGAAGAGCACGACCTGGATGGCGATGAAGATGGCAAGCAGCTTCGACCACCAGGGGAGGCCCATGAAGAAATCCCAGACCGAGTCGGGGCGTTCCTGCCCCGGCGGGCGCTGGGGCCGCTGCGGAGGGGCGCCCGTGCGGTCACGGTCGCGATCGCGGCGCTCGAAGTTGGAAAGGTCGTCGAGCGGAGAGGGAGGCGGCTCGCGGCGGGAGGCAGGGTCCTCGCGCGGAGGAGGCGGGGGAGAGGGCGGCGGCGGCGGCGGGCGGAAGGGGATGGGGTCGTTCCGCATCTGGCCGCAGCCGACGCACTGGGCGCGGGTTCCACCCTCGCCATCGAGGGGCCGCCAGGCGTGGACGCCGAAGATGTGGGCGACCCGCTCGGGGAGCGTGGGCATGCCGAGGGTCCGGCGGTGGGCGGAGGCAGAGGCGCTCGGGGGCCGGGCCGGTTCCCTTGGCGCCTGCGGGGCGGCAGGCGCCTCCGGAGGGGCTCCTGGAGTGGGCGGAGCTTCGGCGGCAGGGGCTTCAGCCCCGGCGGGAGGCGCGAAGTCGCCCTGTTCGAGGGCCGCGGCGAGGGCGCGCCGGCCATCCTCGGTCGTCTCGCCGTCCTCCGAGATGTCGTTGGGGAAGCGAGCGCTGACGGCCTCGATCTGCTCGTCGGTGTAATCGCTCAGGTCGTAGCCGCGCCAGCGCATGGTCTCGCGGATGCGGCGCACCTTGGGCGAGTCGGCGGTGGGGCGCGAGCTTTTCTCGCCATCGGGGAAGCCGAGCGCGCGGGAAAGACGGCTCATCGCAGCACCTTCCGCAGCGTTCCGCAGCTTCCGCCACGACGGTCGTGGGCGTTCATCGGTTCATTGTCTACAAAAGCGGGCGTTTTGTCCCAGCGCGGCGGGAGAGATGGGCTTTACCGGGGCGGGACCCGCGGCATTCACCCGTGAGTGTGGTAGGCGCACTCGAACTCGTACCAGCCCGAGCCCTTGACTTTCAGGGGAGTGGCCGCCGTCTCAGCCATCGCCCGATTGTGCTCGGCGCGGCCCTCCCAGGCGTCGGGATCACGCTGCCACTCGTTGAGGACGCGCTCAGCCTCCTCGTAGCTCTCGGCGTCGACCTCGTAGATGGCGATGTACTCGGAGGGGATGTCGATGCCGACGTGCCCGCCGCGCAGCTTGTAGACCGTCCCGCTGAGGAAATTGGGGCAGAGGGCGGTGTCGTAGATGTGCTGGCCGAGGTAGTGGTCGTCGAAGGCCTTCTGGTCTTCGGGACTGTCGCTGGCGGGCTCGACGAGGCCGATGAGGATGAATCGCGCCATGGGGATACCTCCGTGGCAGGGATGGCGGCACGGTAGCACGCGCGTCCAGCCGCGGGGGTGGAAGGGGGCGGTCGCGTACGATGGACCGTTCATGCAGCCATCCGCCCCCGAAGTCACGGTGTCCGCCGACGAGGCGCGTGCGCTCCAGGCGAACGTCTGGAAGTTCTACCTGTTCCGCTTCTTTGTCGACTTCCAGCTATGGCTGCCCATCTGGGCGGTCTACCTGATCGACGAGCGCGGGCTCTCGCTCACGCAGCTCACGGCGCTGGACGCCCCCTTCTGGGTCCTCCTCATCGTGCTGGAGGTGCCGACCGGCGCGATCGCCGATCGGTGGGGACGGAAGATCTCGCTGAGCTACGGCGCGTTGACCAACGCGATCGCGGTGGTCGTCTTCGGCATCGCCACCAACTTCGGCGTCCTGCTCATCTCGTACATGGTGTGGGCGGCGGCCTTCACGTTGTACTCGGGCGCCGACTCGGCCTTCGTGTACGACTCCCTGCGCGCCACCGGCCGGGAACGCGACTACACGAAGCTGTGGGGAAGGGCGCGGGCGATCCAGGCAGTGGGCGCCATCCTCGGCCTCCTCCTCGGAGCTCCGCTGGCCCACTTCACGACGCTCTGGGTGCCGGTCGTCGCGAGCGGCGGGCTGATGGCCGTGGCCTGGATCGTGAGCTTCAGCTTCAAGGAGCCTCCCCGCTTCGAGAGCACGGACGACCAGCCCGGCTACTTCGCCGTGGTGAAGGACGCCTTCGGCGTGGCCTTCGGGAAGCCGTCGGTGCGCTACATGATGCTGCTCACCGCCGGCGTGATGGGCGTCGGCGTCAGCATGATCATCCTGCAGCAGCCGTTCCTGTCCGACCACGAGATGCCGATCTGGTCCTTCGGTGTCTTCCTGACGCCCGGGCAGCTGCTCTCGATGGTGGCGGCGCTCGTCACCTACCGGGTTCTGACGCTGTTAGGGGTGAGCCGGATCATCATCCTGATGCCGCTCGTAGTGATGACCACGGCAGTCGGGCTGGGAGCCATCGACTACGTGGCGGCCTTCGCCTTCTACCCCCTGACGACCACGATGTTCGCGATGAGCCACGTCGTGATCTCGGACTATCTGAACCGGCGCATTCCCAGCGCCAACCGCGCCACCATCCTGTCGATCCACAACATGATCTTCAGCCTGGCGGTGGCGGGGATGGAGCCCCTGCTCGGCTGGCTGGGCGACACCTGGGGCCTGCCCGCCGCCTACCGGGCGGCGGCCATCATCGTGGCCGTGTTGTCAGGGCCGCTGCTGGCGCTCTGGCTACGGGCGCACCGCCAGGAGCAGATTCCTGGCGAGGAGATCCTGGGCCCCGATGCGGAGCCCGAGCGCGAGCCGGAGCCGGCGCAACCTCCCTAGGCTTCGCCGGCGGCCTCCATGGCGGCGAGCGGGGGCTTACTACGTGCTCAGCGAACTTCATTGACCCATCCCCAGGTGGCTCCTAGGCTGCCGTCCTATGTGGCAGGCGCCAGGTCGCGCGCGGGGAGCCGGGGTAGCCTTCTGCTTCGCGACCCTGTTGCTGGTCGTGGCGTGCGGCGGTGAGTCGAGCCCGAGGTCGACCGCAACCCCGACGTCGACGCCCGCGGATGCCCCCTCGGAGACCGCCACGCCGTCAACCGCCACCGCTACCTCGACCCCGAGGGCACCCTCACCGACTGCCACGCCGTCAGCCGCCACGGCAACGTCCATCGCCAACCCCGCCACGACACTCACCGTGGAGGAGTACGCGGCAGAGTGGTGCGCCCTGGATGGCGAGGAGACCGCCGAATTCGCCGAGGTGGCCGAGGACCTGAGCGTGCTCCTTGGCCTTGAACCCCCGCCCGAGCTACGAGGCTTCCACGACGCGGTCGTTCAAACGGTCAGCGTGATGCTCCTGTTTCTTGACGACATCGAAGGCGGCGAACCAGAGGACGACGAAGAGGACGACGAAGAAAACGGACTGCTCTGGGCGCTCCTCCTCATCCTGCTCGCGAGGGACATTGAACGAGAAGCGGCAGCGCTCCCGGAGGACGTGCGAGCTACGCTCGAAGAAGCCGGCTGCTTCTGGGAAGACGACTATGGAGATGCCGTAAGTGACCCTCGCTCCGACCCGGGCGAGACGACGGCGGACGCGGACGCCGAATCGGACCCAGCAAACGAGTACCCGCCCCAGGATACCCTCGGGCAGGTACTCGACCGTGGGGAGTTGAAGTGTGGCGTGAAGCAGACGCAGCCGCTGTTCGGCTTCAGGGAGCGGGACGGGACTGTCAGCGGCTTCGACATCGAGTTCTGCAAGGCAATCGCGGCAGCGGTCTTCGGGGATCCAACGAGGGTGTGGTACATCGACGCCTCCGATGGCTCGACACCGTTTGACCTGCTGACGGGCGGCGAAATCGATGTGCTTATCCGCACCACCGCGATTACGGCTTCGCACGATCTGGGGCGAGGCATCGACTTTGCCTACCCGATCCTCCACACGGGCCAGGGGTTCGCCGTTCGCAAGGACTCCGGCATCGAGTCCACCTCGGACATGGGCGACGCGATCATCTGTGTGTACGCCGGCACGAGGCAGGAGCAGCGCGTTGCCGACCACTTCACCGACATCGGCCTGGAATACGACCCGCAAGGCCTGGGCGACAGCCCCATCGATGCCTTCTTCTCCGGACGTTGCGACGTGCTAACCCATGACACCAGCGACCTCGCTTCGCTCGTCTCGTTTCGCGACGACGCAGCCGACTACGTGATCCTTCCGCAGGTCATCTCCATAGAGCCGCTGGCGCCAGCCGTACGGGAAGACGACAGCGAGTGGAGGGACATCGTGACCTGGGTTATCCAGGGGCTCATCAGAGCCGAAGAGCTAGGTGTCACGCGGGCGAACGTGGGTCAGATGGCGGAGAACCCTCCAAACAGCGACATTGCTGGGCTCCTCGGCGTCCCACATCAGAACGGCGCACGGGAGGCTCCTGAGTTCGATCGCCTAGACCCGCAATTCATCCAGCGCGCGATCAGGGCGGTGGGAAACTACGGCGAGATTTACGCCCGCACCATCGGGGATTACATCCCGCGGGCGTGCACCCTCAACGACCTCGTCATCAACAACGACGGCTGCCCGCCGGGCACGGGCGGCATCATGTACGCGTTCCCGTACCGCTAGGCCCCTCTCCCTCAGGCGTCGCCGGCGGCCTCCGTGGCGGCCCAGCGCTCGCGGGCGAGCACGAAGATGTGCTTGTTGCCGGTGGTCCAGGTGACGTTGAGCTGGCAGCGGCGGATACGCCAGCCGTCGTCGGTGCGGACGAGGGTGTTGGTGTAGTAGCCGCCGAGCGTGAGGGTGTTGTCGCCCTCGTCGTTGGGGAGGTAGTGCTGGGCCTGCATGTAGGAGACGCAGGTCGCCTCGTCGCCTCCCTCGGCGAAGGTGATGACGTGGTTGGTGCTGATGTGCTGGGTAGCCGAGAAGCCGCTGAGGCCGGCGCGGACGCCCGCCGTCCAGTCGTCGGCGCGCATGGTCGAGGGCTCGCCGCCGCTCCATGAGGTGAAGTCGATCTCGACCTCGTCGGTGAAGCAGGAGCGGTAGGCCTCCCAGTCGCGCATGTCGATGCCGGTGGCGTAGCGCAGGACCGTGTCGCTGATGGCCTGGCGGTCGAGGAGCGTGCGGAGAGCGTCGTCGCTCATGGGGTACTCCGTGGTGAATGGTGAGTAGTGACTAGTGACTGGTGGGGAGTGTAGCGAGGCGTTCGGCCATCTGCTGGCGGACGAAGCGGCGCTGGACCTTGCCGGAGGAGGTGGCGGGAAGGGCATCAAAGCGCTCGATGGCGGCGGGAATCTTGTAGCCGGCGAGCCGGCTGCGGAGCAGGGGCTCGACGCGCGTGAGCTCGACGGGGAGCTGCGAGACCACCGCCGCGACGACGCGCTGGCCCCACTCCTCGTCGGGAAGGCCGACGACGGCGGCCCCCTCGATGCCAGGATAGGCGAGGAGCGCAGCCTCGACCTCCGCCGGGTAGACGTTCTCGCCGCCGGAGACGATGACGTCGTCGCGGCGGTCGAGGACCGTGAGGAAGCCGTCGCCGTCGAGCAGGCCGATGTCGCCCGTCTGGAGCCAGCCGCCGGCGAAGGCGCGGGCGGTCGCCTCGGGGTCGCGGTAGTAGCCGGGGGTCACGGCGGGGCCGCGGATGAGGATCTCGCCGGCTTCGCCGGCAGGCGCATCGACGCGGACGTCGGCGGAGAGGAGCGCGCGTCCGGCCGAACCAAGGTGCGACATCGCCTCCAGGGGGGCGAGGGTCGTGACCTGGCTGCAGGCCTCGGTGAGCCCGTAGGTCTGCACGACGGGCAGGCCGCGGGCGGTGGCGCGCTCGAGGAGGACGGACGGCACGGGTCCTCCCCCAACGAGGACGGCCCGCAGGGAACCGTCGAAGGGGCGGTCGTCGGCGTTGAGCATGCGGCGAAGCATGGTCGGCACGACGGAGAGGAGCGTGATGTCGGTATGGCGCACGGCCCGGTTCACAGTCTCGGGGTCGAACTGGGCGTGGAGCTCGACGGCCGTGCCGTAGATGGCGCTGCGGATGGGGATGGAGAGTCCGCCCACGTGGTGGAGGGGCAGGCAGGCGAGCCAGCGGTCGGAGGGGTCGAGGCCGAGGTTCAGGGCGGAGGCGCTCGCGCTCGCCCAGAAGTTCCCGTAGCTGAGCATGACACCCTTGGCGCTTCCGGCCGTGCCCGACGTGTAGACGATGCTGTGGCAGCTGTCTTCGTCGTGCGCATCGACGAGGGCGGCCTTCTCGGCCACGGGAGGGAGGGGCAGGCGGCGGGGGGCGGGCGCTCCGGCGAGGGCGGCGGCCTCGGTGGCGAGCCCCTCGCGGGACTTGTCGCAGAGGACGACGGCGGGCTCGCAGTTCCGGAGCTGCTCGGCGAGCTCGGCGGCGGTGAGGCGGACGTTGAGCGGCACGAAGGTGGCGTCGGTGAGAGAGGTGGCGTGCATCGCGACGACGAAGTCGCGGGAGGTTCCGGCTATCACGGCGACGCGCTGGCCGGGAGCAGCGCCAGCGGCGGCAAGGGCGTTCGCCTGGCGGACGGCGTACTCGTAGAGGGAGGCGTAGCTGAGGCCGCGGCGGCGGCCGCTTGCGATCGCGGTCACGCGGGGGAGGGCGCGGGCGCGGTGGGTCAGCCAGTCAGGGAGCATGGCGCTCATGACGAAACGCCTTCCCATGGGCCCGTGGCGAAGCGATCAAGGGCGGCGTCATCGAGCTCGACGCCGAGGCCGGGGGCGGTGGGGAGGGGGAGCGCGCCGGACGCAGGGGCGGGGCAGCCCCGTGCGATGTCGCCGGCGAGGAGGGGGAGCGTCGCGAGGCCGCAGGCGGGGGGGGGGGGGGGG